>JBAYPC010000136.1:0-7160 GCA_041677905.1 Alkalispirochaeta sp.
CAGGACCCCTCTCTGACGGCAGACCTTCTGCGTACGGTTAACAGCGCCCGGTACATGCTTCCCCGGCGAATGGACAACGTGGTTGAAGCGGTCAAAGTGGTCGGCCTGCGGGGCCTGCGCCAAATGCTCTTCAGCTACGGTACGCAGCGGGTGCTTGGTGACGGTGACAACAACGAAACGACACGGCGGCTCTGGGAACACAGTCAGCGGACGGCGTTCTTCGCCTATGGGATTGCCCGCTACGTCGTCAAACGTAAGGATATTCTGGACGACGTCTATGTCAGCGGCATACTCCATGACATGGGCAAAATCGTCTTTTCCAGTCTGCACCCCGACACGGTTGCGCGGATACAGAAGTTCTCCCGGGACCGGGGTATTCCCTCCTCCGTGTTTGAAGAGATGAGTGATGGTATCGATCACGCCGAGGTTGGCGCCCGTCTTGCCGCGCAGTGGAACTTTCCCGACGTCCTGGTAGGGACAATTCGCCACCACCACACGCCCATGAAGGCAGACAGCCAGTACCGGGATGTCGTTGCGGTGGTCTATCTTGCCAATGAACTTGCCAAAGCCGCCGGGGATGACTTCAGTCATATTGACGCTCGGGTCATGCGCATTCTCCGGATAAAAGACACGGAACAGTTACAGCGTATCCATGAAAAAATGAGTAACCTCTACGACCGTGAGTTTTCCCGACTGGAACGGGACCGGTGAGTTGACGCCGGAGTCTCTTTATAGTAATTTCGGTATATACGATTAGCGATTAAAGAGAGGAGAGCGTTATGGCCGTTACCGTTTACACCACCCCTTCGTGCACGTTCTGCACCAAGGTGAAGAAGTTTCTCAAAGAAAACCGAATAACATTCAAAGAATTCGACATCGCCAAAGACCAGAAACGGGCCCAGGAAATGGTAAAGAAATCGGGGCAGATGGGCGTTCCCGTTCTGGACGTCCACGGTAAAATCATCGTCGGGTTCGACGTTCCGAAAATTGAAAAAGCACTACGGAGGTAACTATGGCCGATACAACAGCTGTATGGCGTGGAGATATGTCCTTTGAAATCGAACTGCACGGTCACAAGTTCATTGTGGACGCCGATGAGTCGGTCGGCGGTTCCGACCAGGGACCTCGTCCGAAGGCGTTGATGCTGAGCTCGCTGGCCGGCTGCACGGGGATGGATGTGGTTTCCATTCTCAACAAGATGCAGATGCCCTTTGACCGGTTTGAACTCAAGATCGACGGGACCACGGCGGACTCTCACCCCAAAGTCTACAACAAGGTAACGGTGGTCTATCAGTTCTGGGGCGATAAACTCGATGAAAGCAAGATCGAAAAGGCGGTCACGCTGTCGCAGGACAAGTACTGCGGGGTATCTGAGACGCTCAAGCAGCTGGCCGAGGTAGACTACGCCATAGAACTGAACCCGGCAGGATAACGGTCACCCCCGTTGATCAATGGGATCGGTCGGTGCGCAGGTACCGGCTGTCCCAGAATGCCAGGGCGATTCCGGTAGCGACGCCCACGTTGAGGGAACTTTTCGGTCCGCCGTGGGGAATGGTCACCACTGAGGTGTTTGGACCGCTCGCCCGGAGGATACTACTCGGTACTCCCAACTCCTCATGACCGGCAACTAGAACGCCCCGCTGAGGAAACACAACTTCATACACGCTGGTGCCTCCCGTTTCAAGAACAACCGTAGGAATCTCACGGTTTCCCTTGGACCGCGTTGTACCGCGCCCATTCGTAGCCGCAGCGACGGCGGCACGGGCATCGTAAAGATCACCCGTTACAACCGGTATCATGTCCAGCGTTCCCATTGCAGCTCGAAGCAGTCGGGGGTGGTCCAGAGCCGGGCAGTCCCGCCCTGTAACTACTCCGACCAGACCGAAGGCCGCAGCGGTTCGGATCATATTCCCCAGATTAAAGGGAGACCGGATATGAGGCAGGTAGAGGACGACAGGCAGCGCGGTGGTCCGAGAAACCGCCTGTTGAGAACGTTCAGTATCGGAACGGCGCCGACTGACTCCGGCCTCATCCGCCAGGCGTTCGAGAAACACCGCAACGGCCCTCACCAACTGATCGGGTGCGGCCTGATCGGGTGCGGCCTGATCGGGAAGACCGGTCTCCCGCAGGGTAGACAGAGTTCCATCGTCACGAATCACCATCCGCAACCGTTCGGCCGCATCGCCAAGGTCAGAAGACGCACCAGTTTCATCAACATACGTCTGCAGCAAAGACAGCAGATACGGTACATTCACCTGAGAGATCAACTCTTTTCGCGTCGGAGGCACCCGAGGGACGTCTTCGATCAGCAACCGGTGGATATACCTGTATTGACTGGAACGAGAGAGGTTGCGGAAACGTGCAGGACTTATGTAGGGACGACCCCCGACGTGTTCAATACGCCGAGGCCACCAGCCGTTGCAGTTCCGCTGCGGAAACCCCGCCGGGTACAGACGATAACCCGGGAAATTCCAGCACCTCTGAAGTAGCCGCACTGAGGTCTTCATGGGCCACATCCATGTCCCGCAGCCTGACCGGCAAGTCCAGTTGGCTCAGCAGTTTACGAATACCCCGAACAGCCCGGGGTGCATCATCCACCGCACGGATCCCCTCAACCGGTTCTCCTAATGCTGCGGCGACTCGGGCGGCCTTTTCATGGTTTCGAGGTGTGAGAAAATCAACGACATGGGGTAAGAGGACCGTTGCAACCCAGGACTTCGGCAAGTCAAACCGGGCGTTCATGACAAACGAGAGAATCCCACCGACACCCTGACCAACAATACCCAGCCCGTAGGCCGCCAAAAGACCGGCCTCGGCTGCACGATACCGGAACTGCGGATCCGCCGGATTCCGGACACCCATACCTGCGGCGGCGTGCAGTTCCTTAATGGAACGTTCAAGCAGGGTATCGGAGTAGAGGGTGCTTTCGGTTGAGAAAAAGCCCTCTATTGCGGCCAGAAGCGTATCAAGAATGGCCGCCAGAGCGTATTTGCTGGAGAGAGTCTGTGAAAACGACGTGTCCACGACGACCGCCTTGACGGTTCCCGGTGCATTTCCGACAAGTCGTGCCCGACCGACTGCCACATCCTTGATCACACTCTCGTCCCGCATCAACAGGTGGTTTCGAAACGACGTTGGTACCTCGATGTAGGGCAACGACGATTCCGGAATGGTACCGTTAAACATATCTGATATTCTGTACTCTGATACCGCGATATTGGCCGCACACCGGGCGATAGAAAGAACCCGCATCCCCCCCAGACCTACGACGACTCCGGTCCGGCTTGCTCTGGCGAGGGACGCGAGTTCGTCCACGACCGAGGCGGGAGAACCGGGGGTCAGCTCATCGTATACCATAGTCTCGAGACCATCTCGTTTCAGTAGTTCAACAACCCGACCGACGTGATTACCTTCATGCAACACACCTTCTGAAATGACCAGCACACGCTTTCCGTGTTCTTTAACGATAGAACTCAAACGGGGAAGTGCATCCTGTCCAAACGCTATCGTTGCCGGTAGCCGTAGTAAATAATTTTGCATGTCTTTGCCGTTCCTATTACAAAAAAAAAGCAGTGCTACTAGTATAGCACTGCCCGTGTTCTTACCACAAATACGAATCAGCCGAGGCCAAAGGATGACAGTATCTCGTCGGCAACCTCATCCAACAGGCGGTCGTCAATATAAGAAGGGTCCTGCAGTTTAGCGCGAACCTCATCAACCCGATCCTGCCGGATTTCCGGCATTTCACGCACCTGTTCGATAGCCTGCATCAACTCGGAGCGAAGCTTCGCCTCGTCGGACACAGATATCGAATCGGCTGACTGAGATTTTTGCGGCTTGTTGATCTTGTCGGACTTGTTGTACTGCTGTATCGGATCAACAGGTCCCAACCGTTCAATCGTCATCGACTGATCCTTCCTTTCATTCTGATTATCGACCGCACCTTCCATAATGTTAACGCTTTTTTCCGGTCCATACAAGGATAACAAACTCACCTTTTACCGGAATAGTGCCGTCTTCAACCCGTTTCACTGCCTCTTCTACGGAAAATTCACCGATTTGTTCGTACATCTTCGTCAATTCCCGCCCAATAAGAACCGAATAACCCGGTGCCGCCTCAGTAAGTTCCCCCAGGAGCCTGGCAATTCTGTGAGGGGACTCGTACAGCACAAAGGGCTCCCGCCGTTGGGCCAACTCGGACAGGCGGGTTACCCGTTTTGCCCCTTTAGGCGGCAAAAAACCCTCAAAAAACCAGCCCCGGCCGGCGACACCACTCACTGAAACGAGGGCCGTCACTGCGCTGGCGCCCGGTATGGGAATCACCTGGTGCCCTGCGTCCCGAGCCGCCCGGACAAGCCGGCTTCCAGGGTCGCTTATTCCCGGTGTGCCGGCATCGCTCAGATAACAGATATCGGCATCATCGGCCAATAACTCGAGCACTCTTGGCACACACCGTTGTTCATTATGACCGTGACAGCTCAAAAGCGGTACAGAGACCCCGATGTGGCTCAGGAGTTTACGACTCTGTCGGGTATCTTCACACGCGATAAGCGAAGCCTGTTTCAGCGTTTCCACGGCCCGAAAGGTGATATCCCCGAGGTTTCCGATCGGTGTTGCGACGATATAGAGACGACCCATCGTTTCAGTGTACCTTTTTCATGGAGGAACGTCATTCAGAGTTTTTTATTGGCCGCACTGGTTCTTATTATTTCCATACTGCTGTACAGCACACTAAAACTCGGAAGTAAGGACTACTCTGCCCTGGCAAACCACATGGCCGGACGCAGCCGGACGCAGCTGCAGCTTCTAAAGCCGTGCCCCCTCTGTGGAACCCTTCTCAGTCCGGGAGAACGGGTCCACACCGTTGTCTACTCCGGGTCTACCCAAGGCCAGGCCCAGGTCCCGAAAGGCCCCACGGGGCGGCCAAAAGAATCACTGGTTCACATGTTCGGGTGTCCCTACTGCTATCCGCCCAACGAGCAACACCTTCGCCGATGCCCCGTCTGTACCAGGGTTATTCCGCCGGACGGGTTTGTTGTGGCCAGAATGTTTGAGAAGGACGACACAAATCCGAACGTCACAAATCCGCGGGAAAACCGAAAGAAAGGCCGAAAACATGTGCACGTCCTTGGCTGCACCGTTTGTCGTCCCCGGACGCTTCGCGGTACCATAAAGCATGGAAACAACGATCTTCGATAAAATTATCGCCGGTGAGATGAAAGCAGACATCGTCTATGAAGACGATTACGTCGTCGCCTTTCGCGACATCAGTCCCCAGGCACCGACCCACGCACTGGTCGTCCCCAGAACCCGTATGAAGAGCATCGCCGAATCGGTGAACCACGATGCGGCGGTACTCGGCCGGCTTATGCAGGGAATCGCTAAAACCGCCCAGTCTCTGGGTCTGGAAGAAAAGGGCTACCGTGTGGTGTTCAACACCGGTGCCGACGCCCTGCAGACGGTACCGTACATCCACGCCCACATCCTTGGTGGTCGGAAAATGGGGTGGCCCCCGGGCTGAGCCGAATATTGGCACCGGCCACATTATCGCCGACCGAAAACGCCTGAATCAGTACAGTTGATCCGGCGGGGTTTCCGGCAGTAGGTTGTCTCTATGGAAGTGCGCCTCCACAACGGGATGAGCTCCATAGACCCCGTCGCCTGGAACGATCTGGCAGCCGCAAATCCCACTCCCCTGCTCACTTGGGAGTGGCTTTACCACCTTGAATCCAGCGGCAGCATTGTCGGAAAACGGCTGGCACCCGGTCCATATGACCTTTCACGAAAATGGCGCGATGGTTGCCGCCGTTCCCCTCTACCTCCGGACCGACAGCTGGGGCGAGTTTGTATTTGACTTCGCCTTTGCCGAGGTGGCCGAACAGCTGGGTAAAACGTACTACCCCAAACTGGTGGGAATGAGCCCGGCCAGTCCCGTTCCGGCATTCAGATTTCTCACCGCTTCCGGACGGGAAGACGATCTGGTGCCCCAGATCATGGATTCGATCAGATCGTTCTGCCGCACCAGAGACATTCCGGTACTGCAGTTCAACTTTGTCCTGCCTGAATGGACTCGCCGCCTGGAAAGACTGGGCATGCAGCCCTGGAAACACCACGGATTCGAGTGGCACAACGACGGATACGCGACGTTCGATGACTACCTGCAGCGGTTCCGAAAAAATCAGCGCCGAAACATCCGTCGAGAGCGGCGTTCGCTCCAATCCCAGGGTATCCGTACTCGAGTCATTCACGGACCCGAAGCGCCACCGATCATATATCGGCGTATGTCCGAGTACTACCTCAGAACCAACTCCCTCTTTGGTCCTTACGCGGCCCAGTTTCTGGACACCCGGTTTTTTACCGATATGCCCCGGGCCGTTCAAGAGCATGTCTGGTTTGTCGCCGCCTATGAGGACGACTCGGACAACCCCGATGATCCCCTCGCCCTTGCCCTTCTGGTACGCCGGAATGACCGGATCTACGGACGGTATTGGGGCACCCGGGAGGACCGGAAAGACCTGCACTTCAACGTCTGTTATTACGCCCCCATTGAATGGGCGATTCGTGAGAAGATATCTCTCTTTGACCCGGGCATGGGCTCTCCCCACAAAGTGCGCCGCGGATTTCGGTCTGTTTCAGACTGGAGCCTCCACTACTTCTTTGACCCCCACATGCAGGCAATCCTGGAGGCCAACATGGACCGCATCAACACCCTGGAAGACCGGCAGATTACCGTCATGGACGGGGCAGTTCCCTTCAAAAACCTGCCGCCTGTCGACCGGTAGAAAATACGACCGTAAGGTACCGGCTCTGTAGACGACAGGGGTGGTAGAGGTAGTACATTGTAAGGTATGGAAGCACTCATAGTTGTGGATATCCAAAACGATTTCATTCCCGGAGGTGCCCTTGCCGTTTCCGACGGTGATGCCGTTATTCCGGTTGTAAACCGCATCATGCCGCGCTTCGACTTTGTAGTAGCCAGCCAGGACTGGCACCCCGCAGACCACAGCAGCTTCGCTTCACAGCACGTGGGACAACAACCGGGAGACGTCATCGACATCAACGGTGTCTCCCAGGTCATGTGGCCGGACCACTGTATCCAGCACTGCCCGGGAGCCTCATTTGCCGCAGGTCTTGACGTCTACCACTTTGACCAGGTGATC
>JBAYPC010000137.1:0-7147 GCA_041677905.1 Alkalispirochaeta sp.
AAGGTCAAAGCCGCTCGCCTCAAGGGCTTCGTGCAGTTCATATCCGTGATGTCCCACCTGCCTGGCCGCCTGATCAATACGCACCTCGGGAAAATCAAAGACCTTGCCCAATTCCCGCAGAGCCGACCGGCGGCGGAACCGCACCGTATTGGCCACCATGGCGGCGTGGTCCCGGCCGTAGCGTTCATAGACGTAACAGATCACTTCCTCCCGACGACGATGTTCGATATCCAGATCGATGTCCGGAGGCTCAGCCCGTTCCCGGGAGATAAAACGCTCAAAGAGCAGCTCCATCCGGACCGGATCGACTGCGGTGATACCCAGACAGTAACAGACCACCGAATTGGCGGCGGACCCCCTGCCCTGACAGAGAATTCCCTTGGTAAGACAGAAGTCAACGATATCTGTCATGGTAAGAAAGTAGCCGTCGTACCGCAGTTCTCCGATCAAGGAGAGTTCCTTCTCCAGCTGCCTGGAGACATCTCCGGGAACGCCCCGGGGGTACCGTGTCTGTGCACCGGCGTACACACGCCGACGAAGCTCCCGCCCCTCATCTCCAGGTCTGCAGATACCGGGATATCGGTACTCTATCTGGGACAGATCGAAGGTTACCCGCCGGAGAAGGTGTTCCGTTTCCCTGAGCCACTCCGGGTGATCGGCGTAGCGCCGGGCCATGGTGGCCGCCGGAACAATACCGAAACTGCCGTTTGGAAGCAGCCGGTTCCCCGCATCGTCTATGGTAACTCCGTGGCGAATACAGGTGAGAACGTCCTGCAGACGGCGCCGGTGGGTGGTGTGGTAGAATATTCGGGGTGTTGCGATCAGAGGCAGGTCATGTCGTTTCGCCGTATCCAAGAGGACCCTTTCCCGCTCTGCTTCGTCAGGACGAAAATGTCGGGCAATACCTACCCAACTCCGTCCTGAAAACGCTGCAAAAAGAGCCCCAGCTGCCGACGTGTCCACCGTTCCGTATCCGGTACTTTCCTCGGTCCAGATCAAAGCCAGCCCGGCGGCGGCGGCAACAATTTCATCAACAGTCACTCCGGCGTACCCCTTGGCCCCCCGGAGGCGTCCCTGTGAGATAAGTTCACTCAGATTGCCGTAGCCTTCAAGGGTAAGGGGAAAAAGCAGAACCGACGGAACTGTTCCCGCCGGACATGACAGTGTCGGATCGGCCACAATGGAAACCTGCGCTCCTGTAATGAACCGAAAGTCTTTTGCCCCCTCTGGTTCGGTTGCCTCCCTGAGTTCCTTTGCTGTATCCTACGCCTGTACCACCCCCGACAGACTGTCCATGTCTGTAACAGCCATGCCGGGAAGCCCCGTACCGGCGGCAGAGCGGACCAGTTCATCAGGATGACTTGCTCCGGTAAGAAAGGAGTAGTTGCTGTGTACCCAGAGAGGTACCCAGGGGGTCATGCCAGCCATCCCTGCACCATCCACGGCCCCTGATCAACAGCCCGGTACAGCCACAGCACCCGGCCGGTCCGGTCCTGATGATAGGTGTATATCCGGTCTGCCTCATCACCGTTCCACCACTCCGTTGCCTGTACAAAAGGACCGTAGCGGACCGGCGGGACCGTCTTCCGTAACGGTCTGGGACCGTTTATCAGTACTTCCCGGATACTCAGCAGCCGGTCCGGCAACCCGCCCGAAAACACATCCGTGTCCTTGTTCTCGGGACAGACCATACCGGACACCTCTACCGGCTCTCGGGAAAAACGGTGCTCCGGCAGGCGAGCAGGTTTAATAACCAGTTGAAATACTCTACGGTCTCCTAGGCGGGCCTGCAGCAACGAAACAGTTTCACCAATACGCCGAGCCGCTTCAGGAGAAGACATGCCCGGAAATGAGGTTGTCTCGTCATCCGGAAGAAGACCGATCAGCTGCCCCTGCTGCAGCGGCAGCTGATCGGTCTGCAGCACCAGTTCGATACCGGCTATTTCCCGGATCGACCACCGGCTGTTTTCCAGCCGCAACGCCAGCAGCCGCTCCAGATAATTACCGTCCCGGGTCAGATGACCGCAGTGGATGTCCTCCCGAACAGTTTTGCCCGTATCATCGGCAAAAACGACGGTGATACCCCGGACCCATTCACCCTGTTCCTTGACTGACGCCAACACCCCATCGGTCAGACGTTTCAGAGACGCCAGTACCACTCCGGTACTGCCCAGGGGCGGCTCGTATCGACGAGAAGCGGAGAAGGGAATTTTCTGAACTGTCGTATCTCCTGCCGGCACACCATCCTGCTTTCCCCGGAGAAAACGGTGCAGCTCTACAAGAGTCTTGCTGAAGCGTCCTCGGAGAGAGGGCTCTTCAAGGGCAAGCAGGTTGGAAACTCTTTGGATACCCAACAGCCGTAGGCGTTCCCGATCCTGCTGGTGCAGGGGTAAACAGTCTAAGCCCTGCCTCATGAACCACGTTTCTTCTGCCTGTCGATCATGAAATACCCGTGGCGCTAATACTTCTGCCGGAAGTTCCTCCCCGTTGTCCCGGCGGCAGCGGTTTTTCCAGGCCCTTTCCGCAGCCATGTAGGTACCGGCCCTGGTCCAGCCTGTGGCAATCCCGCAGTTCCAGCCCGCCTGTTCAAGCAGATCGACGATCCGGGTAAGCCAGGAAACGGATCCCCCGCCCATGCGCCCCATACCCCGTAGATCGCTCCAGAAAACGTATCCGGCAAGAGTCCACATCTCCAGGGTTGGGAGAAAAGTCTGAAGAAGGGTCCGTATCTCTTCTACTGCTCTCTGCCGCAGCTCTGAGGAAACAACGCCGGCAGTGACCTTTTCGGAGAGCGACAGAGCTTCGGAGTAACGCATGCCCCGGCGTACACCCAGCTCCTGCGCCGGGAGGTTGAGCTCCAGGACACGGCCTCCGGGACGGTCCGCGTTTATCACCAACAGTGGACGCCGGCCATCTCCCTGTTCTTGACGACGCAGCACCTGCAGAGCGAGATCGGGAATGCTACAACAGAAAAAAGGAGGGGGTGACATGACAACTACCGCCGTGAAGAGGTATCCGACTACGTCGGACGCGAACCCGACGCCGAAACGGATCAGGGCCACCAGTATCCGCTTCGATATCAAGGTGGTATGCGATGCCCGGAGCGGGCGTCATAACCGGCCGGGAAGTGGTAAAGAGTACCGTTGCACCGGTATAACGGGCTCGGTGCATGAATCGGGCAATACTGCCCGGACCGAAATCTGAAAAATCATGGAGACCGACACAGATCAGGGGAAAGGAACCGCTTCCGAGAAGTGTATCAACGGTGTATCCCAGTTCCTGAGAGTCGGTCGGAGTAAACCAGATGATCCGGGACAGTTTGATGCCCGCCCGCTCAATATCGGGAGGATAGGGAACCGCTGCACCGGTAATGATCCAGGGCAGTGGTGTCCGGTACCGCTTCAGAAACTGCTGTACCACTGCAGCAGAAACGGTCAACGCGCCATCACCGGAAATCTGAACCAATGTACCCGTAAGCAACTCCACCGCCCGAGTACAGAAAACGGTAACCGCGGAGGGAGGCGACGGCTCAGGACCAGACCCTGGCCTATGCCGGATGCCAGGCGCAAATGGTGTCGGGACATCCTGCCCACAGCTTGAAGCCTCTTCACCAATGGACTGGGAATTCACGGGTTGAAATAGGTGTGAAGCAGGTGTAAGAAACGGAAACACCCACTAAAAGTACTATACATATGTTAAGTATTCAAGAGAGAGTTTTCAGAAGATTATCTAGTGTTATATAGATACGAAAGAGAGACTTCCTGGTGTCAACATACAAAATTCACTTTACCTGGAAAGAAAAAACACGCATTATCGAAGCCCGTTCACTGGATATGACTCACCCGTATTTTGTATCGATCAAGGGACTGATCTTTCCGAAGCAAAGCGCCGTTATAATTAATCCCGACGGCGATGAGCTTCAGCGGGAATTTGGCTCAGCCGACCATCTCATGCTACCTTTCCAGAGTGTACAGCTTATTGAGGAGTACCAGAGAAAACCCGAGGTCAGCGACCAGAAAACGGGCAAGGTGATTCCTTTCAGCACCCAAAAGGAGCAAGACGATGAATAACCAAGACCCCAGTACATACGTCCTGTCAACGCTCCGGCAGATTATCCGGGCAATCGACATCCACTCTCGCAAACTTTCCAAGCAGTTTGGGCTTACGGGCCCCCAGCTGATAGTCATCAGTGAAATCGGCCGGTATGGCACCATGACCATCGGAGATCTTGCCCGTCGGATCAGTCTCAGTCAAGCGACAGTTACCACCATCCTTGATCGCCTGGAACTGAAAGAACTGGCCAAACGGACGCGAGACAAGAAAGACAAGCGCAGGGTCTTTGTTGATATCACCGATGAGGCCCGTCGCATCCTGGAAACTCACCCCAATTTCCTGCAGGAAGCCTTTGTTCGCCGCTTCAACATGCTGGAGGAATGGGAGCAGACGCTGATTCTCTCATCCATTCAACGCATCGCCGCAATGATGAACACAGAAGAGTTGCCTCGGGAAGTTTACGACCTTGATCCGGAGATTTAACCCATGGCAACCGAGGAACAACGCAGGGAGCTCATAAGTGAGCTGGACAATGAATGGAACACCCTCAAACACGGCAACCCCATACCCGGTCTCTATCCTCAAAATGGCACCGAAACCGTCAAGGTCAGAGGCACGTCGTGGATCGAAGAGGACCATACGGTGACGCAGTATGAACTCGTTGTAACTGACGCCGGTAAAGTCGTCGGACGGTATCGGGTCCTGGCCGAAGAGGTGCTGGCGGACTACAGCAGCGGTTACAGCCCATCAGAAGACGACGATCCGACAAACGGACACGGCCCATGAGCACCGGCCATCCCCCTCCCAGCGGGCGTTCCCGGGGGCTTTCACAGCGGTACGTAAACCGGCTGGCCGGCCTTCGTGTAGCGGTAACCGGCAGCAGTCGCGGCATTGGACGAGAGACGGTCCGCCTGCTTCTATCAGGCGGTGCCACTGTCGTACTGAACGGCCGGTCTCACCAACGCCTGACTGAAACTGAAGGCCGTCTCCGCGAAGAATTCCCCGGTGCTGCTCTTTCTGCGTGCACCGCAGACATTTCTACAGCGGCAGGTGCAGAAACTCTGGCCTCACACATCACCCGACATGCCGGCGGACTGGATATCCTTATCAACAACGCCGGTACCTCCATGCGCGGCCCGGTAGGAGAGCTGGCGGCTTCCACTATCTCGACCATGATTGCCGGTAATCTGGAGTCGGCACTGCAGGTAACCCGGGCATGTCTGCCTCTGCTTCAGAAGTCGGAGGGGCATATCGCCTTTGTTTCTACGGTCGGGGCTATTCATGGTTTTCCCGGAATCTCAGTCTACTCTGCCGCAAAAGCCGCGCTGGAACGTTTCAGCGAGTCTTTCAACGCCGAATATCGTCACAGAGGTGTTACAGCCGGTGTTGTGTACCTTGGGTTTGTAGAAAACGACCCGGATAAAGAAATCATGAGCGCCGATGGTCGGCCTTTTCACCACCAGCGAAAAGCTATGCAGTCCCAAACCGCCGCCGCCGCCGCCGTGGTTCGGGCATCTCTGCGGCGGCAACAGCGAACTATTACCGTCGGTCTTGGTGTGCTTCTGGATGTCGCTCGGCGTATATCGCCGTCTCTTGTTACCCGCGTTCTTGCCCGCAGCGGCGGGTCCATTCACTCTGTGGGCACAAAAGAAGAAGGCGAGAACGAAGAAGACAAGAAGGGGTAGCTTTTACTTACCATTCGGCTGATTGACTCTTCGGTGGTCAACCGATTGACGGAATTCAGAGGCTGCCATTTCACGTCGTGACTCTCATGATTTTTCTGGAGCGGCACCCTTTCCGGCAGCACCATAAGATACCGGACGTCGTAATGAGAATGTTCGGGATCATCCCCGAATGGTGGTATTTCGTGGACGTCGATGTCAAAAATACCCGGCTCCGCCATGATGCCGGCCAAACCGACCTCTTCCTGCACCTCTCGCAGAGCAACCCCAGCCAGATCGGTGTTGCCGTCGGCGTGCCCTCCGGGCTGGAGCCATTTATCCAGCTTCCGATGGTGAAGCAGCAGGACCGATCGGTTTTTTTGCGCGATAATCCACGCCGATGCGGTAAGATGTCCAGGAAAGACGTCCCTGTTCAAGACCGCCGGCCAATCGGTCAAGAGATCGAAAAACGCCGAAACGACACGGCCTTCTTCAGGGTGGTCTTCCGCATATGTCCGTAGCTGGTCGATCAGCACGTCTATTGCACTATCTGTGTTCACGCTGTTACCCTACGTATCAGAACAAGGACGGTCAAGAGACGAAAGATATGATTCAACAACCCTATACAACGCCCGAAATCGCCGCCGATGGTATGGACTCCTATCTTCTGGCGGAGGGTACATTTCGGTTGAACTTTGTCCACGCAACAGAACTGGTCAACCGAATGAGGGCCAACCACCTTCTCGGGCCGGGAGGCACTGTTGTTTTAGGCCAGGCGTACCTTCTGGCGCTCCTTTCGGCCGGAACTCTGAAGAACGAGGAGAAAATAGGCCTCTCAGTGGAGTCTTCCGGCAAGCTTGAAGGGCTTGCAGTAGACGCAGATGCCCACGGACACGTAAGGGGCTACCTTAAAAGCGGGGATATCTACTTGCCCAATACGGTTGATCCGGCGACCCTTCTGGGCGAAGGGACCCTGACGATGTTTCGCTACGCCGAAAGTATGCGTCACCCATCTCAAGGGCAGATTCAGCTCCGGACCGGTACACTGTCGGAGAATGTAGCCGCCTATTACACGGAAAGTGAACAGATAGCGACGTTTCTGGACGTAGACGTCTATTTTGATGATGAGCAGAGGGTTGCCGGTGCCGCAGGCATTCTGATTCAGTCGCTTCCCGGGTCGGAACCGGACAACCTGAAGGTACTCGCCGACGCTTTGGAAGAAGTACGGCCCCTGGGACGGAGTTTTGCCGACGGTGCGACGGCAGTACAGATAGTGCGAAGTCAATTTGAACGGTGGAATCCCCAACTCATCGCGACCAGATCAGCAGAGTTTTACTGCAGCTGCTCCAAGGAACGATTCGGACGCTTTCTTGCCGCGATGCCCCCGGAAGAACAAGAAGACATTCTCCTGGAAGGGCCAATTCCTCTGCACA
>JBAYPC010000138.1:0-7132 GCA_041677905.1 Alkalispirochaeta sp.
TTCGCAGCATCAACTACCACCCGGACACGGTAAACCAGTTTGCAGTCACCGACGATGAAGCCCGGCAGTTCCTTCAAAACCCACGAGTCGACAGTATCATTGTGGACCAGCTGGCCCGACATATTGCCTTTTTGGTCAACGTTCTGAATCTCGGTAAAGTGGTGATCGGAGGTCCTCTGGAAACCCTCTCGGAAGAACTTACGGCTGCTATCTACCACCATATCCGTGTGAACTGGGCGTATCCCGAGCCGGTAAAGTGCCAGGTAGCAGTCTCCCGTCTGGGTGAACAGGCCGCCGCATACGGTGCGGCGGGTATGTTCATAGAGCACCTGATAGAAGTACCTCGGATTGACACCCCGCCGGGGAGGACGATTCGACGGGGCATAGATCTGCTGGAAGGGCTGATGCCGAGACCACCGGCGTAATCTTCGCCGGTTTTACATCTTTACATCTACACTAGTGGGCGCTTCGCCGCAGAATTTCATCAACTACGGCCCGGTGTTCCGGAATACCCAGAGACATCTCCGCCGAGGGAAACTCCCGTTGTCGGGAAAAAAGGGGCAGCCCTTCCGGGGACGAGTAGACAACGGTCCATGCTGAATCGTCCCTTTCTGCCGCTTCAATCCGTTCTATCAAACCACGACGAATTTTCACCTCCAGCACACGTCGAACCGATTGGTCGATCCGGTCCAGAGAGACTTCTCCATTTTCCAGGGCCTCCAAAATTGTGCGAAGAGCACGCCCTGCGTCTTCGGGACGAAGAAGTACATCTGCTCCGGCATTCAACGCCCGCAGCGGTATCTCTTCGGCAGAGTAGTAGGTTGTCAACGCCGCCATAGTCAGCGCATCGGTAATGATGAGTCCCCCAAATCCAAGGTGCTGCCGTAACAACCCCTTAGTCACCAACGGACTGAGGGTTGCCGGGGTGTAGTCGCCGGTAAGGGCAGGAACACTTATGTGCCCAATCAGGACCGCATCGCTGCCGGCGGCAATTCCTCGTCTGAACGGTTCAAATTCGATCCGGTCCAACCGCTCAAGACCATGGGGAAGAACGGCCATCTCTACGTGAGAGTCCTCCACCGTATCACCGTGACCGGGAAAGTGTTTAAGGGTGGCACTGACACCACCGTACTGGAGGCCCCGTACCGTCGATTCGACCATCACCGAAACGACTTCCGGATCGACTCCGTAGGCCCGGTTACCGATGACGGCGTTATCCGGATTGGTCAACACGTCGGCTACCGGTGCAAGGTTCATCGTGATTCCAAGACTGCGCAGTTCTCCGGCCATTACCACCGCCAGTTCATACGCCAGATCGGCATCACCGGCCCGTCCAACTAGGGAAGCGGCGGGTATTGACGTTACCGGCATATCATCTGTGGGAATGAGCCGACGGACGATCCCCCCCTCCTGATCCACCGCGATGATGAGCGGGATCCTCGACGCCGCCTGCATTTCTCCGATAAATGAGCGCAACTGTCCGGGAGACTCGATATTTGCCGCAAAAAGCAAGAACCCGCCGGGAGCAACGTCTTCCAGCAGTTGCCGCAGTTCCGCAGTAACCCCCCTGACAGGCAGGTTGTTCCGGTCGTATTGAAATGCCGGCATCAGCAGCTGCCCTATTTTTTCTTCAACAGTCATGGACGCCAGGATCGCCTCAATGGTTGGATCCCGCCCTTTTTCATAGGGCACCACTTCATGGGGCACCACTTCAGGGGGAATCGGGACGAACCGGTTCGACCGTGTACGAGCTGCAATACGGTCGCCGTCTGGTGATTCGGCCATCCCGTCACCGCCACGGTCTGTCCCGTCGGGTTGATGGTCCTCGATTTCTGCGGAACTATCCGGTTCTCTCGTTCCGGCCGCCGCCGTCAAAACCGATTGTGGTGACGCACAGGAGGCAGTCACCAGCCAAAGGGTCAGTAAAAAACCGAATGACCATACTAGTTTTCGAATGAGTTTGTATTTTTTTTTATACATTTCCATCATCATCTCTCTGCCCCAACTCCCGGTTTTCTCATAATCCGTTATCGTACCGATACTTACGTTCGTTTTTCTTCGACCAATATGTTGGCACGATAATTGCTTTACTATTCATGATGGAACAAGTACTACTACAACAGCGTATACGCAGCGTTTCCCGTGAGCTGCAGACCGAATTAATCAGAAAATCTCTTCATCTTTCAATAGCCCTCGTCCCTACCGTCGTCCGTCTTGTCGGAACTCCGGCAACAATGGCGCTGCTCGCCCTTGGTACGTTATTCTATACCTACGCCGAGGTCCAGAGAAATAGTGGCGTTCAGGTTCCCGTCATATCCCGGATAACCGAATTGGCGTCAAGAGAGCGTGATTTGAACCGGTTTGTACTTGGGCCGATTACCCTTGGCATCGGGGCGATGCTCGCCCTCCTCCTGTACCCTGATCCCGCGGCGAGCATCGCCATTTATGCCCTTGCATTCGGAGACGGTCTGGCCGGCCTGGTCGGTAAATTCGTGGGGCGCGTGACTCTTCCCGCCACTGGGGGGAAAACCCTCGAAGGCAGTCTGGCCTGTGCCGCAGCAGTTGCTGTCAGTTCCTACGCAGTTCTTCCCATTCCCGCCGTAGTTATCGCGACGACTGTGACGGCCACACTGCTGGAAGTCCTTCCGTCGGGGGATGCGGATAACCTTATCCTGCCGGTCGGGGTCGGTCTCGCCGTGTCCCTGTTTGTCTGATTTTTTTAAAACCGGGATTTTTTATGAAACGAGAAAATCCCGGTAGTACTGCCCCGTAAAGACCACGCCTCCCACAACAACGGCTCCTCCCCCAATCACTATCCAGACCGGACTAACTGAGAAAAAGAGAATCTCTCTGCCTGCTGCAAGAAACGCAACTGCCAAAGCCGTAACGGCCATTCTTGGATTCTGGTTGACAATGGCAGCCTGTATAAAATTCAAGACTGCCAAAAGGTGAAATACAAGCAGGGCCGACTGAAACGACGCCTTGACCCCCGCCGGATAGACCAGATGGTCCGGTAAGTAGGACGTATCAACCGGTATTAACCAGCTGAGGCTGAACGCGATAAGCAGACCCACCAAGACGACTGTTCCATGACGCTGCATTCGTATACCTCCGGCGTACAGGCCGGCGACAAAAAGCGCCATAACACCCACAATGTGTCCGAAAATCGAAGCCCGCCCCACCAACAGGGAGAAGTACTGGGAACTGCCTGTTCTCACCACCAGTTGGGCCAGCTTGGTGATATCCAGAGTAATGGACAGAAAAAAGAGGGTAAGAAAAAACACCGGTATGGAAGGGCTTCGTCGAAACAACCGAGCGTAGACACCGGAGAACAGAAATCCCAGAACAACGGTGACAGCGGCGCCGATCAACGCAACGATCTGGACGTTCCGTAGTTCCACCGACAGATAGCCATGCCGTAAATTCCACACAAAATGGAGCAGCACCGCCACAGTAATGGTCCCACATAACGCAAGGCCGCTTCGAATGGTTATATTTCTTCCGGTTAGTGTCATCGAAATTCACTATAGCCGTTTTTAGAAAAAACTTCAGCAGTGACTGCAATTCGACGATACAATAGAGAGAGGAAAGGACCCATGGTGCACAAGAAAACTCTTCACGTCGTATTTGTACTGTTACTGGCCGTTACCGGAAGTGCTTTCGCCGGTGATGCCGCCCGGTTTGTCAATCTCGGGTTCTCTCCCGATTCCCGGGTATTCATGTTTGCTCAACACGGAATCTCAGAGGACAACGGATTTCCCTTTGCCGAGATATACGCTGTTGACGTACCGGATAACACCTTCGTCCGGGGAGGCGTATTCAACCGAACCTTTGACACTCTGCTTTCACCAGGCCAGGACAGCAGTGGTGCGCTTTACAACCTGCTTCCTGACGCATCGGAACTGATCCGCCGCTACCAGGTGGATCATCTGGTTCAAGGCCGACTGATTTACCTGTTTGTCAACGGCGACACGGTCCGGGACCGGATCGATTTTCGTGATTTTGAAGCGGGTAACTCCTATGAAATTGAGCTGAAACAGGAACGTCGCGGTTCTGAAACCGACGTAAGCGCTTCATTTTACCTGGACGTCACAACCCGCCTCAGCAACGGTACGGTTCTTACCCATCGAGTGGGCCGTCCGGGATATTTTCGCCACGATATCGACCGCTATCGAATCAAGCAGATTACTGTCAGTCCCAATGAGCGGTCACTGGTTGTCGTCGTTGAACGGATCAGGGACATGGCATCGGGCACACGGATTCGCTACATGGTGGAAACGGTCAGACTCAGATAGTCCGAAACGGCCAAGCCGAATCTTGACCTCCTCGCCGAATGGACATACACTCTCGCAGAACATTATGGCAGAACGAATTACGCCCCGCAGCGAAAGCTATTCCGATTGGTATATCGATATTGTCCTCCAGGCTCAGCTTGCCGATTACAGCCCCGTCAAGGGATGTATGGTTATCCGTCCGCGGGGGTACGCCCTTTGGGAACGCATCCAGAGCGGCCTGGATACGATGTTCAAGGAGACGGGCCATACCAACGCCTATTTCCCCTTGCTGATTCCCGAGAGTTTTCTCAAAAAAGAGGCGGAACACATTGAGGGGTTTGCGCCGGAACTCGCGGTAGTTACCCACGGTGGCGGCGAAAAGCTGGAAGAACCGCTGGTTATCCGCCCTACATCGGAAACCATCATCTGGAGCATGTACAAGAAGTGGATCCAGTCGTACCGGGACCTGCCGCTTCTGATCAACCAGTGGGCAAACGTCCTGCGCTGGGAAAAACGGACCCGCCTCTTTCTGCGAACCACTGAATTCCTCTGGCAGGAAGGTCACACCGCCCATGAAACCGAGGCGGAGGCCCGAGAAGAGACCCTTCGCATGCTGGAGGTCTACCGTACCTTTGCGGAAGACTACATGGCCCTCCCCGTCCTTACGGGGGTAAAGTCCGAATCGGAGAAATTCGCCGGTGCAATCAACACCTACGCCATTGAGGCGATGATGCAGGACCGGAAAGCTCTGCAGGCGGGGACATCCCACTTTCTCGGTCAGAACTTTGCCAAAGCCTTCGACGTCCAGTTTCAGTCTCGGGAAAGTACACTTGAGTACGTCTGGGCCACCAGTTGGGGCGTGTCAACACGGCTTATCGGGGCCCTCGTTATGGCCCACTCCGACGACAGCGGTCTGGTACTTCCACCCCGGCTTGCCCCGACGGAAGTCGCCCTCGTTCCCATTTTCCGGACGAAGAACAAGGCCGAGGTACTTCCAAAAGCCCGAGCCCTCTACGACGAGCTGCGCCGGGAGTTCCGGGTCGCCCTGGACGACGACGAAAACAACTCGCCCGGCTGGAAGTTTGCCGAATGGGAGATGAGAGGTGTACCGGTCCGGGTCGAAATGGGTCCCCGGGACATCGAAAACGGTCAGGTCACCCTGGCGCGCCGGGACACCGGTGAAAAAGAAGCGGTCCCGACGGAACAGGCCGTCGAACGTATCCGGACGCTCCTGGAAGAAATTCAAGTTAACCTCTTTGAGCGGGCCAAGGCGTTCCGTGACGAAAACACCATTCAACCGAAAAACTACGACGAGTTTAAGGCGTTCTTCAATGACGGTCCCGGCGGGTTCGCCGTCGCTCCCTGGGACGGAGATGGCGCCTCGGAAGCTCAGATCAAAGAGGAGACGAAGGCGACGATTCGAGTTCTTCCCTTTGGTAATGAAAAAGAGGCCGAGGGACGGCAGTGCATTCTCTCCGGCAAACCGGCCCGGCACATGGCCGTTTTTTCGCGCAGTTACTGACAGGAACCCACAGACAGGAACCCACGGTCTGGAACCGGCAGGTCAAAACAGGCAGATTGGAACGGCCTGTGGTATAGTTATGCCCGTGAAGAACAGGCCAACACTGACAACACTACCAACACTGAGTAGACGCCTCCTGCCCCACGCTCTTTTTTACCTCTTTCTCTCCGTCTGGACCGTCGGACCGATCACACCGGTTCACGCCCAGTTCTTCAAAGAGCGGACAACCGGCATATTCGTCACCGCCATGCCCACCTGGATGTACAACGGCTTTACCAAGACCGAAGACGGTGATTCCGTCCAGGGTAGTGACGTCAGTCCCCTGCGGATGGCCCTGGGCGCCGGTGCCGACCTGACACTCTCCAGCACCACGTCCCTGGAGCCGGAACTGTGGTTTTTTCTGCAGGAGTACATCGCCCTGAAAGAGTACAACAAGACGGTACCTACCCAGATCGAGACCGGAAGTGTCGTCGGCGACATTGCCCAGACCCTCGGGGTCGGGCTTAGCGTTCCGTGGGTCTACACGTGGAAGCCCGCATGGGCGGACCGGTGGAGTTTTGATGGAAAAGCCGGCCTCAGCTTTGTCTTCCGCATTCCGCTCAGTGGAGTGGACGGGACCGACGCCGGCCCGGTGGGAGGCTACTGGATCGCCGGGCGGTTTCTCTATCCCCAGTTGGGCCTGGGTGGAAACTACCAGTTAACCGATACTCTTCAGGTAGGAGCAGGTCTGGACTGGTACATCCCCATCTACAACCTCTGGGACGATGACGAACCGACTCCCTTCCTGGATGAGACCATGCTGCGCTGGGGGCTTAGAGTCCGGTGGGCCGTCGGAACAGGAGCGACCGCAAGCGAAAGCACAGGCGCAAGCGCGGGCACAGGCGAATAGTCAGTCGCCCGTCCATTCCACCTGGTACAGGTCCAGTCGCCGGTCCTTGTAGTTGGTCACCGACCCCCCTGCCCTCAGTTCCTTCAGCTTGTCCAGATCCAGGTCTACCAGCAACGTCATCTCGGTATTGGGTGTACTTTCCGCCATAATGGCGTCGTGAGGAAAGGCAAAATCAGACGGGGAGAAGACCGCCGCCTGACTGTACTGGATATCAACGTTGTCCACCCGGGGAAGATTACCCACACTTCCGGTAATCGCCACGTAGCACTCGTTTTCTATCGCCCGAGCCTGGGCGGTACGTCGTACCCGGAGATAGCCGTTCTTGGTGTCCGTCCAGAACGGTACAAAGAGAATCTCCAGACCCCGCTCGCCCATTATTCGGGCAAGCTCCGGAAACTCCACGTCGTAACAGATAAGTACGCCCACCCTGCCGGCGTCGGTCTCAAA
>JBAYPC010000139.1:0-7110 GCA_041677905.1 Alkalispirochaeta sp.
ATCCAGAATTATCGGATCCGGTCCTTTCAGGGTCACTACAATAGACGATGCAGTGGTCGCTTTGGCGGTACTGCCGGCTTCACGAACAACAAAGTTCTCAATACCGGCAACCCGGGAAATCCTGTCCCGCAGCCGGTCCTGTATATCCCAGATAGTTTCGTCCCGTTCAGTTCGGGGCGTCCACGTAGCGGTGATATAACCCTGCGTGGGCCCCTGTACACCGCCGCCGCCAAAGGAACTCATCCCCGGTTCAAACCCGATCTGTGACGACATCCGTTCCAGTTCGGTTTCGCTAAGAATAATCGCCTCAACGTCCTCTACGACCCGTTCAGTCTCCTCAAGAGAAGATCCCGAAGGAGTCTCCACCGTCACAAAAGTGTCGCCACCGTCCATCTTTGGAAGGAGTTCCATCCCGAGAGATAAGAGGAGGCGGGCTCCGACGACAAGGAGAAAGACCGAGGTCACCAGAATCACCCAGCGGTGCCGGAGTGCCCATTTCAGGGAATGAACATAGAACGACCGCAGGCCGTCCATCATGACGATCCAGGGACGCGTTATTTTTCGGGCAATACGTTCCAGCTTACCCTCTCCCGCGATGATCTTCATCGTAAGAATGGGCACCAGCATAAGCGCAACCAGCAAAGAAGAGACAAAGGCGATGATCATCGTTCCCGCAAGAGGACCGAAGGTCTTACCCACAAATCCGTAGAGAAAGAGAAGGGGAATCAGAACGGTAATCGTCGTTGCGTTCCCTGCAAATACGGCAAACTGAATTTCCTTTGCGCCGTCCATAGCTGCCTGGAAGGCAGTAATGCCGCCGCCGGGGCCGCCGCCGGAGTCCGCACCCGGGGCATTACCTTCCTGGTAATGGCGGGTGATGTTCTCCAGAACGACGACCGAGGCGTCCACGACCATACCGACGGCGAGAATGATCGCCGTAAGGGTCACCAGGTCTACCTGAATACCAAAGAGCTTCATTCCGGCAAAGGTGAGCAGAAAGGACATGGGCATCGAGATAGCCACCACCAGGCCCTGCCTGAAACTGCCGAGAAAGAGGAAGATAATCACCGTCGCCAGGGCAAGGGCCTGTCCAACGGCGCCGAGCATGTTGCCGACGACCTGTTCGGTAAACGAGGCGCTTTCATCGGCGACGATAGCGGTCACTTCAGGATAGCGTTGCGAGATGCCGACGAACGCCTCTTCAACCAGACCAACCACTTCTACCGTATTGGCGTCTTCCTGCTTAAAAATCTGCATGGCTATGGCACTCTTCCCGTCCACCCGGAAGCGGGAGAGATCCTCACCGGACCCGATCTCGACATCGGCGAGGTCGCCGACCAGAACGCGCTGACCGGCGGGAGTGGTAATAGGAATTGAGGCGATATCTTCTACAGTACGGCTCTGCTGATCGACCCGGAAACTGTACTGCCGACCTTCACTGCGAATTTCTCCGGCAGGAAGGCTGACGTTGTGCGATCTGATCGCCTCAACAACCGCACCCAGGGGAAGGCTGTGTGCTTCCAGACGGGTCCGATCGACTCTGACCGAGAGCTCCGGCTGATATCCGCCGAATACGTCGACCAGGGCGACACCGCCGACTCGCTGAAGTTCGGGAGCCAGCACGTCTTCCGCCAGATTCCGCACGGCTACCATGTCCTCGCCGATGAGGCCCATTGTCACAATCGGCCGATCACTGGTGGAAAATTTCAACACCTGAGGTTCGGCGATGTTCTGCGGTAACCGCGCACGAATGCGAGAAATAGCGTTCTGAACGTCCACCGCCGCCAGATCTACCGAGGTGTCATAACGGAACTCAACGGTAACCAGGGAGAGTCCGTTTTGGGAGGTAGAGGTGACTCGATCCACCCCTTCCAGTGAAGCCACCTCTTCCTCTATGGGGTCCGACACCAGGTCGGCCACGTCTTCTGCAGCGGCACCGGGATAGGAGGTCATGATGTTGACCAAAGGCGGCGCCGTGTCCGGAAAGAGCTGGATGGGAAGTGTAATATACGAGAGAATTCCAAAGATCACCGCCGCAATAAAGAGCGGGTAGATCGTGTACCTGTTATTCAGGGAATAGTCGGAAAGTGCCATTATTTACTCCCTTCAGCAGCTACAGCGTAGACGGCGGCACCATCACTAAGCCCGCTGACGTTGGTGACCGCTACCGGATCGGTGCCGTTCCAACCGAAATCTGCGGCGATCCACCCGCCCTGGGAAATACCGAGAACGACGTCACGCCGAGCGGCCCGACCGTCGGAAATTACAAAGAGATGGGGCGATCCATCCCTGTCCGCAACGGCTCGAGTGGGAACCGCCACCGTCGATACCTGCCGTTCAATGATGAACTCAGTACGGATCGACGCACCCTTTCGGGCGAGCTCGACGCTTTCGGAACCACTATCGGAACCGCTTTCAGTCTTCGGAACGGGGATTGTCACCGTAAACGTCCGGGACCGTCCGGTAGAGGCCGGTGAAACGGCGGCAACCCGGGAGGTCACCGTTGCGCCCGGTGAAAGCTGAAGGTCCACGGGAGTTCCCACGGCAATTCCTCGGGCGAGGTCTTCTTCTATGACGTCCACCTTGATTTCCCGGGCAGCGTCACCGATAAGAATCAGCGGCTGTCCCGGCATGATCGGCTGACCGATTTCCGCCGGCCAGTCGAGGACCGTCCCGTTGAAGGGTGCGGTCACAACCGTCTTTGCCAGCTGTGCCCGTGCCTCATCCAGCCCCGCCGATGCGGTCCTGAAAGCGCGCAGACTGGAGTCGGCCTGTTCCGGCGCCAGAGCACCCTGATCTACAAGACGCCGGTCAGTCTCAAGACGCCCGGTCCAGTAGTCGACGTCCGCCTTAAGACGGTTGACCGCCGCTTCCATTTCCGGCGAATCCAGACGGGCCAGAACGGTCCCTGCCGTGAAAGCCTCGCCCTCTCTGACGGGAAGTTCAACAAGGGTTCCCTGAACCCGGGCGATAATCGGCACCTCTTGGCGAGCAAAGACGGTCCCCACGTAGGGAATTCTCCGCTCAAGGGTCATATTCCGAGGCTGTTCCACTCGGACCGCCACCGGTTGAACCGAGTTTCCGGCCGCCCCCTCTACGTTATCCGTTGTTCCGGAGCAACCGGTTAGGACAACTGTAAGGGCAACGGCAACGGTGACTACAAAGGTGAATACAACTGCAGTTTGTACTGTTCTTTTCCTGTTACTTTTCATATGGATTATTCCTCGATCAATGTCTGGGCAAGGGACTGAGAAAGACCCCCCGCGAGTTTTTGATAGGCGATGTACGACAAAAGCTGGTCATACTTCGTGCTTCGTTCATTCATGTTCAGTTCAAGCAGAGTCGCTTCCGCTGCCAGCAGGTCGCTCAGAGACGCCCTCCCCTCTGCATAGCGACTGTCTGCGGCCGCAACCGACCGTTCCTGATTCAAAACGGCCTTGGCCAGTAAGCCTCGCCGCGCCTCGGCATTCTCCCAACGGCGGAGAAGTATCTGAGCCTCATTAAGCTGATCGGTCACGACGGCGTCCCGGTTGTACTGTGCAGCCTCAACACCCGCATCGGCCGAACGGAAACGGGCGATCCGCTCACCCCCCGTCGCCAGGGGAAAAGTCAGCTGAAAGCCGATACTCCATTCGGCGTTAAAGTCGATATCCGAACCGGATCGCGCCGTCTGCGTGGCAAATCCGTTCAACTGGGGAGCAAATGACGAGAGTGCTCCCGCCCGGCCCGCCTCGGCCGCCGCCAGTTGTGCTTCCGCTGCATGCGCAGCCGGGCCCAACCGGGACGGTTTTTCTTCCATGGACGGAAGGACAAACGCCTCGGCCCGGGGTAACACGATCTCCCTCCGGCCAAGAATCCCGCCCAGACGATACCCCAGTTCGTTCCGTCGCCTGAGCAGTTCCAGCCTGTCCGCCCGAACTGAATCCAGTGACGCCTCAACTTCTGCGACAGCCGCCGGTGACACACGGCCCCCCCGGGAGAGGAGCTGCAGTTCCGTATGACGTCGTTCCAGAGCCCGGAGATGCCCGTCTATCAGCGTCAGATTGTCGTTCAGTTGTCCCGCCTGGACAAATATTTCCATTACTCCGGCGATTATCGCCTGTTCCGCTTCAGCACTTCGCGCCCGCTGCACTTCCACACCGTGTTTTGCCGCCCCTACACCCGAGAGAGCGGACAAATTGAGAATGGGAACATCCAGCCGGATCGAGGCGGTGTAAATCTCCTCGTCAAAGACAAGAGGGTCCATTGGTGACGGTGTTCCGTGCATCGGATTCACCAGACTTGGTTCTTCCGACCGAGTGTAATCGCCGATAGTCACAACGTCCGGTAGGAGCGAACTTCGTGCTGCCCACACTCCCGCTTCAGCGTTTCGAATCTGCGCCCGGCCGGCGGCCAGTTGCGGATTTCCCTGAAGAGCCTCTTCAATAGCCGCAGTCAGAGATATTTCCCCAGTCGGAGGTATCTCCGCCGTCTCACCAAAGGCCAAAGCCGGAGTGAATGCGATTACGACGAAGGAAACAGCGACCACAAAGGCCTTTGTGCCTGTATTCCCTGGATTCTTACTCATCTACTATCCTCCATTAAATTATTCTAATAATTCACTACACTATAGTGAATGTTAACTAACCTATAGTTGTAAAAAAAATCGCCGTTTCGCGTCGAAACCCGTGTCGACCGTGTCGACCGTGGCGGCCCCCTTCACGGTACCCGCTCCAGTGCTGGTTCAGAATTTTCTGCCATAGCAATCACCGAGTCGGCAAGCCTCATTCCTTCCTCATAGAGGTCGAATTGGTACCCGCCAAGACGCCACCGAGTGACCAACAGCCGAAGCGACCCGAGAGCCATCAACGCCAGATGTTCCATCGGTACATCGGACCTGAAGTCACCGGAAGACAACCCTTCCTGAAGGATCTGCCGGATATACCCTTCGGCAACACCCATGATCCGCATCATCGACTTTACCAGCTCCTCCCGGTCCTTAAAGATCTCTTCGACGAAGAGCACCCCCGCCGTTGCCGGAGATTCCATAAAGCGATTAGTGTGCTCGCCATAGATTGCCCGAAGCTTTTCTCTCGGAGAACGGTCCGACTCGGCAATACTCCGGAGAATATCGGCACTCCACTCACCAAAGAAGTCCAGAACTGCGACCATAATGGCAAGCTTGTTCTCAAAATGACGATAGAGCACCGGTTCGGTGATGCCGATTCTTCCGGAGAGTTCCTTGGTCGTCAGGCGGTGAATACCCTCTTCCGCTATGATTTCGATGGCGGTATCAACGATCTCCCGCTGTCTGTCCGTCAACATCATGACCGACCTCCTTGTTAGTTAACATTCACTATATGAAGGCCAAATACATAAGTCAAGGGAATTTTAAAAAAAATTGGTCCCAACGGTGGTTTTTCGCTCCGACGCTCTCCTACAACCGCCGGGGCAACACATCCGCTGGAACCAATATCGAGAAAGAATCCGTCTGCAGGATAGTCGGCGTGTGTGAATCGAAGATGAAGCGCGGCTGAAAGTTGTCTGAGGAGCCCTCCCCGAAAATTCATTAAATCATTATGATGAACTGACGTTTCCGCCGGCACCCTTCCCCAACCGGGAGCTAAAGCCCGCCCTCGCCCCGGTTTTTGTTACAGGCGTTACCCGTCGGCGGTAGAGTACAGCCAATCTAAGCCGTAATCGTACAGCGTGGATGCCTTTGGCTTCCCCAGTTCATCCCAACCCATCATGTCATAATAAAAGAGGATGGCGTCCTTGAATTTGGCTTCATCCAACTTGGTTCCCTCATGCGGCCCATGGTCTATCGCCTCTTCAAAGAACCTTTTCGGCAGAGTGTCGTCATCGAGAGTAAACCCTTCCCGGTTGTTGTATACCCTGAATATGTGGTTTCGCATCTCGCCTATGCGCATGACTTCATAGGATGACGTTTTCCAACCGGTCACAGTGTGTATCAAGGCAGCCATATCTTCCAGGCTGTACACCCGTGTCGGTGCGGCAGAGAAAATACAAATCCCCAATGCCGCAGCGGCAGACCAGAGGTTATTTAACCCCTTATAGTTCGACACCTTGTCCCGACCGACATACTCCATAGGTATCCGCTCCAGGATACCGAGGGTTCGGGAATTTTCTCGCGTATGAGGCCAGCCAACGTCAGGATCGTAATCCCAGTCATGCTCGCAAATTACATAGCTTGGCCCCGTAGGAGAGGTTGCATAACCCACCGCCAGGTTGGTCTGACTTCGCAGCTCAAAAGCAGGAACTTCATTCCCTTTGACGGTAAGAGCGTATTGTTCCGCCCCACCGCCGATCTTACGTGCTGCCCGAGCACTGCCTTCAGCTAACAGGTCGCCCAGACCTTCCCTGTTGCCAATCATCTCAACGAGCTTCAAAATATCGGCAGCGTCTGAAAACGACAGATCAAGGTCGCCGGGGTCCAATAATCCCCTCTGAACACATTCCTGGGCAAATGAAATCGTATAACCCAGGGAATTGGTATCCAGTCCCAGTTCATTACACAGGACATTGGCCTTAATAATTGTGCCGACATCGGTGGTTCCGATATTCGGCCCCATGGAACCCGCTATCTCCTGGTGCAGACCACCGGATTGCGCATCTGTTTCATCTACAGCATAGAGCTTAATGCAGTTATTCGGACACCCCGGGCATCCAGACACCCCCTTGTAGTACGGAAGAAAATGTTCAGAGGTATACTTATCCGTATAGGTACATGTGGCCGTTTGATAGTTGTTTACGCTAAGGGACGCATCAATTCCATGGGTGTGTATCCATACTCCAAAGCCGGGAACATCGTGTTGCCACATGGACAGTACGTTGTCATGCATCCTGTTCTCAAACCACTTATACGTATCTTTGAGTTTTTTCGGATCATATACTTTTGGTAACTCACCGTTTTGGATGACAAGAGCTTTCAGGTTTTTACTGCCCATAACCGCCCCCATACCCGAACGGGAAGCGGCGTGACACCTATGGCTTATTACGTTGGCAAACCGAACCAGATTTTCACCGGCCCTGCCTATGGCAGCGACACTGGCCCCGGGATATTCCGTTTCCAGCCTGTCCGTAACCTCACCAACCGATAGCCCCCATAGG
>JBAYPC010000140.1:0-7099 GCA_041677905.1 Alkalispirochaeta sp.
AACGAAGCGGTAAATATCGATGAACTGGTGAAGTAAGATGGCGTAAACCCCTGTGGGATGGATACAATGGGAACGCTCAGGAACCACGGGATCGTATTCACTGCAACCTTTTTCACGGTAGGTTTCCTGTTGTTAATATCCTTGTTTTTGTTGACCTGCTGTGACGGAGCTCTTCTGCCGGGAAAAGAAGATACCGTGCGGGACATCCTGGTCGTACTTCCGTCGCTGCAGGAATATCTCGGGGCGGTGGACGATCACGTTGTGACCGCAATTACATGGCATATCCGGTGGCGGATCGGCGAACGAACGGGGGACCGGATAGTTACGGTAGAACTGACCGGGAAGAAGAGAAGGTCTGGATTCGATCAGTTCAGCCTGACCGTACCCGCCCACGGTGCGGATATGTGCGTGGTCCACGCGGTTCCCGTTATTTTCCCCCAGAATATACCGCTGCGCAGCTGCGGCGGATGGGTATATCCACCGGAGCGAACGTGTCCAGTGTCTCTGGAGCGGGGCGTTCTCAGTGGAGTGCTGTTGAACGCAGGCGGGGACGGGCTTCCGCCGGCACTGGTAAACGCAGATCGCATTCAGGCGGTAATCGAGACCGAGTATCGGCATCCTACGACCCGCATTGACGAAAGACGGCTGGAAGAGGGCATACGCAGTCTCAGCTTCCGAAGATATCACGTTCGGGCGGCGAATAGTTCTCCTCTTGAAATACGGGTTCTCCGGCGGGACATCGCTGCGGTGGACACTGCAGAGGATGCGGCCGAACGGACGTGGTTTACCGACGACCAGGCCGCTCCCCGGTGCGTCGCGGTGATAGCCGGCGAGTACCTGGTCTGGTCCCCCCTGCTCGCACCTGGGCAAACGAGGATGTTCTGGCGAGTTTCACCGGACGGTTCAGGAAACGTACAAAAAATGACCCTCACTCGGAATGAGGAGGGTCATGGTTGGTATCACGTCGCCACGATGTCACTTTGCCACGATGTTGACAAGTTTGTCCGGGACGGCGATTACTTTGGCTACCGTTTTGCCGTCCAGAGAGCTTTTGACCCGGTCCAGGTCCTGGGCCATCGTCTGCAACGTTTCCCTGTCGGTACCGACGGCGGTGTGAAAGCGGCCGCGGATCTTGCCGTTGACCTGCACCACGATTTCGACCTCGTCGTCTACTGTCAGGGAGGGGTCATAGGTCGGCCAGTCCGCCAGGGATGCCGGAGGGGGGTTGCCGATCATCTCCCAGAGTTCCTCGGCCAGGTGCGGCGCAAAAGGCGACAGGAGCCGGATAAAGGGGTCCCAGACGCTTCGGGGCAGATCGTCCCGTTTGTATAGCTCGTTAACGAGGATCATCATCTGGCTGATGGCCGTGTTGAAAGCGAGTTTAGCCGTGTCATCGCCGACTTTCTTGATCGTCTTGTGCAGAGTCCTGAGAAGGGCATCGTCAGGAGTGCCGTCGGTCACGGTGCGTTCGGTCAGCCGCCATACCCGGTCGAGAAAGCGGTATACCCCTGTCAGCCCCTGAGTTGACCACGGTTTTTCCTGCTGCAGAGGGCCCATAAACATCTCGTAGACCCGCATGCTGTCGGCGCCGAACTCTCCGACGATAACGTCGGGGTTAATGACGTTACCCAGGCTTTTCGACATTTTCACGCCGTTCTCTCCGAGGATCATCCCCTGGTTAACGAGACGCATGAACGGTTCATCTGTATTTACCGCGCCGATGTCGTAGAGCACCTTGTGCCAGAACCGGGCGTAAAGGAGGTGAAGGACCGCGTGTTCCGCACCGCCGACATAGAGGTCCACCGGCATCCAGTAGTCTATCTTGTCGCGGTCTGCAAATGCCGTCTCATTATGGGGGTCCAGATATCGCAGATAGTACCAGCAGCTCCCGGCCCATTGGGGCATTGTATTGGTCTCACGGTGACCGGTGCGGCCGCTGCCGTCGGGGCAGGGGCACTCCACCCATTCTGTGACCGTGGCCAGCGGGCTGTCCCCGGTACCGGTGGGTTTGTAGCTCTCTACGTCCGGTAACGTGACCGGCAGCTGGTCGTAGGGCACCGGCTGGTACTCACCATCGCATTTCACCAATGGAATTGGTTCACCCCAGTACCGCTGCCGGCTGAAAATCCAGTCTCGAAGTTTGTAGTTGATCGCCCTGGACCCGTCGCCGCGCTTTTCGAGCCAGTCGATGATGGCGGACTGTGCCTCGTCGGTCGGCATGCCGTCAAACTGTCCACTGTTGACCGAGTAACCGTACCCTGGAGTTGCCTCCGTCAGCGGCTGGGTTGGGTCTTCGTCGGCTGTCGCGGCGACAACTTTGAGGATCGGAAGGTCAAACTTGACGGCAAATTCCCAGTCCCGTTCGTCGTGACCGGGAACTGCCATGATCGCTCCGGTACCGTAGCCGGCCAGAATGTAGTCGGATATCCAGATCGGTACCTCCATTCCGTTAACGGGGTTTATCGCGTAGGACCCGGTAAAGACACCGGTCTTGTCTTTGGAAAGCTCCGTCCGTTCAAGGTCACTCTTGAGCCGCGTGGCATCCACATAGGCCCGAATGGCGGCTGCGTTTTCCGGGGTGGTCAAGGCCGGCACCAGGCTGTGCTCCGGCGCCATAACCATGTAGGTTGCGCCAAACAACGTGTCCGGACGGGTGGTGTACACCTCTATGCGGCAGTCCTTTTCGGAGATACCCGCTTTTTGCGCGGCCGCCGGATCGGCCAGGGGGAATATGACGTTTGCCCCTTCGGAACGGCCGATCCAGTTCCGCTGCATGGCCTTGATCGATTCGGGCCAGTCAAGCTGGTCCAGCCCATCCAGGAGTCGGTCCGCGTATTTGGTGATTCTGAGCATCCACTGCCGCAGGGGGCGCCGTTCGACCGGATGGTTACCCCGCTCACTTCGGGGGCCGTCGGGAGTAGAAAGGACTTCTTCGTTTGCCAGAACGGTGCCTAAGGCGTCACAGTACCACATGGGAATTTCGGCAACATAGGCCATATCCTTTTCCCAGAGTTTCAGGAAAATCCACTGGGTCCACTTGTAGTAGTCCGGTTTGTGAGTACTGACCTCCCGGTCCCAGTCATAACTGAAACCGAGGCTCTGGATCTGTTCACGGAAGCGCTCGATGTTCTCTTCGGTGGTGGTCTTGGGGTGAGTCCCCGTCTGAACGGCGTAGTTTTCTGCGGGTAGGCCAAAACTGTCGAACCCCATGGGATGGAGAACGTTGTACCCCTTCATACGAAGATAGCGGCAGTAGATATCGGTAGCGGTATACCCTTCGGGATGGCCGACGTGGAGACCCGCAGCGGAAGGGTAGGGAAACATATCCAGTACATACCGTCTCCGCTCCTTGGGTATCGACGGATCTTCCGTCGCTTTGAACGTTCCATTCTCCTTCCAGTAGCGCTGCCACTTCTGTTCAATTTCACTAAAGGGGTATTTCTTCATGGGAGGTATGGTACCCAATGCGTTCCGGCGCAGTCAATGAGAGGTTAAACTTGAAAGGTGGGGTGTCGACAATTCGAGTAGATGTGCTATGACTTACCTTGGGAGGACAAATCATGAAACCCTTACGCACAGGCGTGATATTTCTGGTGCTGCTGGTTGGCGTCGCCGTGGTCACCGTTAGTGGGGACAGCTCAATTTCCACCGGGATCGGTGTGAACTTCTTCCGTTACGATACTACCTATCTCACCGCTCTTTCGGCGACGTACCACCATGAGCTGCAGGGCGGCCTCGAACTGAACATCGGTGGTGATTTCAACATTACAACGAGGAAAGACGCCGACGGTGAGATAAAACCGAAGCTGCTTCTACCGGTCAACGTGGGGTTGAACTTCACTTTTCCCCACGATCGGGTGACCTTTCTCTTTGGCACCGGCCTGACCCCGGTGTTCAACATAAACACCGATGAGACCGGTGCCGACGAGTTCCGTTTTTACATGGGCCCCTACCTGAAAGGGGCGATGCGAGTCCGGGTGCATCCTATCATGAGCTGGTTTGTTGAATACCAGCAGGACCTGCTTATCGGAGGTGATCAGTGGATCAACTCCGCTTCCAGGGTCATGACGGGTATCAACTTTGCCATACCCGCCAAAAACTGACGGTGGAGACTCGGACTACTTGACCGGAACTTTCAGAACTTCCTGCATGGCCTGTTCGATGGAGTCTTTCGGAAGCGCCCCGACGGCCATTTGCGGCTTTTCATCGACCGGGATAAACAGCATGGACGGTATGCTCTGTATTCCGAATACCGCGGCGAGTTCCTGTTCTGCTTCGGTGTCGACCTTGTAGATGTTCAGCTCATCGGCGTACTCTTCGGAGAGTTCTTCCAGAATGGGCGCGACCATCTTACAGGGACCGCACCAGTCGGCGTAGAAGTCGATGATCGCAGGCCGGTCGCCTTCGTACTTCCACTCTTTGTTTTCTTCGTAGTTAAAGACCTTATCCAGGAAGGTCTGCTTTGTCAGATTCTCTGTCATTGTGTACTCCAATTATCTATTACAAAAATCTATATATAGAAAATATAACCTTTACCAAAAAAAGGCAACCCCGCTTTTCCATGGGGCGTTGTCTGTGGTGACAGTATAACAACATCGTCTTTTGGCGTCACCTTTCGTTGGGTTCTTCTGATAAGTGGTCAATTAGCTTTCCGGAATGATCCGGCGGAGAATCTGGATCGCCTGGTCCCGACTGCGTTCGGCCATTTCAGTAAAAACCGCGTCGGGAAGACCGATGTCGGCGACGAAGGCAGTAATTCTCCGCCAGCCTTCGGCATCGATTTTCACAGGGCCGTAGGGATAGGTCTCCCGGCTGAGATCCTCTATTTCGATTTCCAGCAGTACCCCCGGCGGCAAGGCGCCGAGAATATCGGCGGTCTTTGCGGATTCTGTCTTTCCGGTAGACCGTAAATAGGTGGTCAGTGTTTCTACATCGTATCCGAATCGGTATATCGACGTTACGACGACATACCCTCCCTGGTCCCGGCGTACCGCCATGCCCAGGTGGGATGCGAGGTTTGCTGCGCGGTAGTGGGCGTACTCAAGGGGGGTCAGGGCCTCCTCTGCCCGGCCGCCGTGACGGGTGATCGTCCGGACCAGTTCGGTCATCTCAATATCCGGTGACAGGTAGTCGTGGGGAAACACCGAACGTCTGATGTAGGCCAGAGTCTCCAACCGGGAGAGGTCCTCCATAGCGGTCAGAATGCTCTGTGACCCGCCGGTACGAGTCCGCCGGTAAAAGAGGTCGGAAATACTGAGGTCACGGACCGACAAAAAGACCGCCACAGCAGTGACGAGGACGATCGAGACCAGGACCAGGCCGAGGTGCATCGGGCGCAACCGGCGACGGGGCGGCGGGGCTTTCCGTTTTGTCATCCCCGCAGTCCTTTCGGTTCGTCCGGTCTGAACCGGATATGAACAGTATCGTATCCCGCCGCAAGGAGTAACTCGCGGACCAGAAACTCGCCGTGCATGCGCGCACGGTCCAGGATTCCCCGTTCCAGTGCATCCCGGCGATCCCGTTCTTTTGCCCGTTCAACTTCCTCGGACACATCAAGCCAGTCAACACCTCGAAACCCCGTCCGGGCAAAGTACTGGTCAATTGTGTCTTCCCGTGCGACGACCCGAATTATCTCCGGGGCCGGCAGCGTTACGAAGAGCTCTCTTTCCCGGCGCCCTCCCGCTTCAACGGTGACGGCGTCGGCGAGGTACAGCCCGGCAATAACGTCAATACGAATGGCAAAGAGCATCTCCCGGTTGCCGGTGGGAATACCGAGAAGCCGGGTTTCTTCCCCGAAGAAAATGACGTCCCGATACTCATAGCGACCGGTGGTCAGCGTGCTGAGGTTTTCAATACGGCTGCGAGCGGAATGCAGGTCCGGCGGAGGAACTGAGAAGAAGATGTACCTGCCGACAAGAACCACTGTACCGACGAGTACAACCGTCATGATTGCGACAATTACACCTTTCTTCATGATTCTGTTTCAATTGTACAAAACGAATCCTCCCGATGCAAACAGTTGAACTTGCAAAGTCGAACTCGCAAAGTCGAACCCGTCGAGACTTTTGAAAACAATCCGGCTGTGGTACATTTACCGAGAGATGACGAGACATTACCGACCATTTTCCATCGGTCAAACGGTGCGTCCGATGCAGCCGGTTCTTTTGTTCCTGTTTGTCCTTCTTTCGCCGGCCGGTCCGCCCCTGGCCGCCGAGGAACAGTACGTGCAGCCGCCGGCATCGGTTGTTTCGGAGTTTGGCCGCCTCCGGTTCAGTAACTCCGGGTATGACCACAGCTACTACGTGTACGCCAACGGCACCTTTCTCGGTGCCGATATCGGTGAGATAGACCTTCCCGTCGGAACCTATGAGATAGAAATCCGCCGCCGGGACGACGGATTTTCCCATGTGGTGGGACAGCGGACGGTCACGCTGAAACCGGATGACTACGTGGAAATTCTCTTTTCCATGGACCAGGCTGCGCCGCCGGTACCCGGGTATATGCGACTCACCAACCCCTCTGAACGCTGGCGGGGGATATTTACCCTTCGGGGAGCCGGGTTGATCCCGATGGGTGGATTTGAAAGTGTCACGACGAAGGAAGCGTGGGCGGCGGCGGCAACGGCTCTCTTCGGGCACGTTCCGTTTCGCCATTTTGTGACCGGTGTTGAAGTTGAACAGCTCAAGTTTCGTGCAACCGAAGAACCGGGAGTTGATATGGACGTTCAGGGAACGTCGGTGATGGGAGTGCTGGGTCTTACAGCGGGGCCCGTATCGGGAGTGGATTTTATCGCCCGCGGCGGTGCCGGGGTTTCGATATACTCGGTAGACCGGACAGATGTACGGGAAAATCGGTATGATCCCGCCTTTAACGGTGCCGTTGAATTCGGGTTTGGTATTGGGAAACATAGCCGCGTGTCACTCCAGACGGGTCTGTTTGGTATTGTGCGAGACGGCCGTTTTTACTCATGGCTCCAGCTCGGTGTCGGGCTGGGTGAGCTGGACGTTTCACTCACCCGGTCCGAATAGAGGACACTGAAATAGGTCGAAGCCGACGCGGCTTTGCAGCGCATCGGAGTTTCACTCACCCGGTCCGAATA
>JBAYPC010000141.1:0-7087 GCA_041677905.1 Alkalispirochaeta sp.
ACGGTGGTATCCTTGCCGTAGCCGACCGGGTCGACGGCAGGATATTCGTTGCGACAGCAACCGATTCTCCTGACGCGGGACCCACAAAGTGGAAACTCGCCGGAACGGTCGGCCGTCCCGCGACAGACATCATCTGGGTCAGTAACCTGAACGGCGGCACCGGCGCATTTCTCGTTGGAACGGCAAGTGATGCAATTTACAAGAACGACGGTCGGGGTTACTACCAAGGAACCATAAGCGGCACAAGCGGGAACTACACAATTTCGTTGACCAACGACCTGGGCAACAACTACAAGGCCAGTGATCTGGCCGTATCGTCAATACTCCAGTTTCGCCATTTCGGAAATGGCACCGTCTTTGCCCTTACCGGCGGTCGCGGCCTCTGGTCGACCGCCTACCCCGACAGCGCCGATCCGACGTGGCGGTGGGAGTAGAGTCGTAGATCATTAGGTCAATGACGTTTCACGGGAGTCCGTGCAGGATCTCCCGAATCCTCTCGTCCTTGAACTGCGCGTCTATTTCAGCCGGCTCCAGGCCAACCATTTCGTGGCTCAGGTAGTGAATCCACTGGTCCTGATCGGGGTTATCGACGTCGTGGCGTCGGCAGTAGAAGTCGGGTTGTACCGGCAGACGCTCCCCGGCGTAGGACCTGATCTTGTAGTCATGGACCGCCACCTTAATGTCGTCTCTGGGAATACCCTTCTCAAGGATGATTTCAGTCAGGTGGTTGATCGTCCGGCCGGTGTCAAAGATATCGTCAACAAGCAAAACCCGGTCGCCGGACCGTAGATGCTCCGGACTGTAGGTCCACCCGTCCACACTGACCCGCTCCTGCTGGTGAAGATCAGTATACGACCGGGCCACTACGGCGGCGTAAAACACCGGACGTGATCCCCGTCGGACGAATTTAAAATACTCACTGATGACGTTGCCCATATAGGCGCCGCCTCGCAGACTGACGTAAATAATGTCCGGGACAAATCCGGAACGGTAAATCTCATGAGCCAATACAATCGTGTTGTTCCGCACCTGGTCGTAAGAAATAAACTCTTTTTCGCTCATCGTTTTTTGCTCATTGGCCTGTTCCGTTCCGCTGCAGCGTTACTGTCAGCTCTTCCCCGTTGCGCAACACCGATACTTCCGTCGGCATACCTGGTTCCGGCAGCAGTCGATAAAAATCGACCATCGTCTCAACGTCACCTCCGGCAATTTTGGTAACGATATCTCCAACTCGAAGTCCGCTCATAGCGGCGGGCGTGCGGTTCTCCACGGTGCTCACCACGAGTCCTGAGACAGACTCATCCAGCTCCATTTCATCACGGATTTCCCGGGACATCGGGAATACTGAGAATCCCGGCCACAGTCGGGTGTTGAGATTGGCGATTTCCCGTTCGCTCTCCCGTTCGGCGATGCGAACCGTCACTTTTTTCTCCTGGCCGTGGCGTATCAGAACAAATTCGGCGTCCTCGCCCACCGGCAGTTCACCCACCTCCAGTACGAGTGCATCCGAACTGCCGACGCTGACACCGTTTATCACGGTGATAAAGTCTCCCGGCCTGAGACCGCCCTTGTCTGCCGGTCCGTCGATAAAGACGTGGTACACCAGAGCTCCCCGCCGGTTCGGCAAAGAGAGGTCCGCAGCCATCTCGGAGGTGACGCTGCGGATACTGACCCCCAGCCATCCGTAGCGAACCGCACCCTTTTCAATGAAATCATCGATAGAACGAACGACGTTGTTTATCGGAATGGAAAACCCCAGACCGACACTGCCGCCCGTTTGAGACGTGATCCAGGTGTTGATACCGACCACTTCGCCGTCCAGGTTTACCAGGGCACCGCCGCTGTTCCCCCGGTTAATAGCCGCATCAGTCTGAATGAAGTCGCTGATATTACCCGCCGGTCCGCCCCGCCGCCCAAGGGCGCTGACTATTCCTGCTGTAACGGTAGACTGGAAACCGTAGGGACTCCCAATTGCCAGCACCCAGTCTCCAACCTGCAGGGTGTCTGAATCACCCAAACGAGCCACAGGGTACTCCGTTCCGGAGTCGAACGAGATCATGGCGAGGTCTTTTCTGGAATCCTGCCCGACAATAGCCGCTTCGTATTCGGAACCGTCGTCCAGAGTTACCGTGATTGCGCTGGCGTTGCCGATTACGTGATCATTGGTAAGGACGAAGTACCGTTTACCGTCCCGCCGGACGATAACGCCTGAACCGAGGCCTTGAGTACGGAATTCCCTGCCCTCCGGCTTTGGGTCAGATGAATCGGGTTCACCAAAAAAGAAGTCAAACCAGGGAGCATCTTCACCTTGAGGCTGTGTCTGGGTCCTTACCTCTTCGACGTCGATGCGTACAACGCTGGGAAGAGAGGCCTGAGAGATAGTCCGAAAACTCTGCTGTAACGACCGGACCGTCTTAATCGACTCTTCATCAGAGATATCGGTGGTGATGGAACGGGACGGTCCCGGTTCATCCGCGGTAGAACAGGAAATCAACACCGCCGAGGTAATTAACCCGGCTATCAACCCAATAAGAACGAGAAAGATGGGACTCAGTTTTTTTATTCCGTCGGTCATACTGCAGGCGCCTCCACGCGTAAATGTCCTGATTCGGAAGGTCGACGGGTGAGTACTTCCGTGTGATCTCGAAAAATCGCCACTGTGTGTTCGAAGTGAGCAGAAACAGCACCGTCCCCGGTGACTACGGTCCATTCATCGTCCAGAACGTCCACATCGTCAATCCCAAGGTTGACCATCGGTTCTATGGCGATGACCATACCCGGTTTCAACCGTGGATTGGGTCCGTGTCCAACGTAATTGGGTACTTGCGGATCTTCATGCAGTGACAGACCCACACCGTGACCGCAGTAGGGACGTACGATACCGTAATGTTCGCGACTGACCGTGTCGTAGACCGCCCGGGAGATATCGTTTATCCGGTTTCCTGCGCGGGCCGCTTCTATACCCTTTTCCAGGCTTTCTCGGGTTACTTCCATCAACCGGCTGATTTCCGGTGACACCGAACCGACGGCAACAGTTATCGCCGAGTCGCTGAAAAAGCCGCCGTATTCGATCCCGCAATCGATGCTGACAACGTCACCTTCGATCAGACGCCTGTCACTCGGGATGCCGTGGATGACCTCCTCGTTGACCGAGGTACAGAGAGCGCCGGGAAAACCCTGATAACCGAGAAAAGCAGGACGCCCTTGCCGACCGGTAATTTCTTTTTGTGCAATTTCGTCCAGGTGACGGGTCGTTATTCCCGGTTCAACCTGCCGTTCCAGAATATCGAGTACCTCAGCCAGGAGACGACAGGACTCCCTGATCCCGTCGATCTGTCTGGCCGTCTTAATACGAATCATTGCAGGAGGTTAGCACGTTCACGGTTGGCGCGCAAGACGAGTCCGGTAGGTGTAAACTGTATCGTTGTCTGGAGTTAGCCGCAGTGCGGCATCGGTAAACTCCAACGCCTCTTCGTGCCGTCCCGTCAGTCTCAGGTTCTCCGCCTGGAGGAGGAACAACCGAGCTTTCCAGATTGGATCATCCGTGAAACCGGCTTGGTTGAGTCCTTTCTCGATTACCTGGTCGGCCTTGAACAGCTCGCGGTGGCGCAGACTAAAGAGGCCGTAATTGTAAAGGCCCGAAAGAGATGAGTTATTTGAAAAAAGGTTGTCGGCCCGGGCGTAGTCCCCTCGGTCTGCCGCTGCAATTGCGTGTATCGTCTGCGCCCAGTCTCCAGTTTCCGGTGGATACCTGCGCAGCAGATTCTGCAGTCCCCTGGAGTCTCTCCGAACAAGGAATATCCCGGCAAGAAAGCGGGCAACGTCGTATTCGTCGGGATGTTCATTCAGGTAGTTCCACGTATCTGCTTCCAGCCGTTCTACCGGTCGGCGAGGTCCCAGTACGGCCCGAATCAGCAACCACCGCCGTCCGTCGGGAGGATGTGTACCCTGGTCGGCGACCCGTATCAGTACCTGTATCGCATCAAGGCGTCTGTTCTCGCCGGCAAGAAAAGCGGCGTATTCCATGGGTATGTCGATATTCGACGGGTGGTAGCGAATGCCTTCCCGGTAGATCTCATCGGACCCCGGTTCGTCCCGGAGGCGCAGGATAGCGGCGCTGTTTACAAATGCTACCGGGGTAGACTCCGGATGAAGGCGGCGTAATTCCCGATAAACCTCCAGAGCCTGGTTGTACTGCCTCTGTTCCACCAGAAAATCGCCCTGCATGGCCAGGACATCCGGTTCAACCGCGCGGCGCCCACCAAGGGTGCGCAAGAGCGAAAAGAACCACTCTGAATCGCGAAGCCACGCGGCGAGGTGAACTGCCGCGTCCGTCCCATTCCGGTCCTCCAGTATGTCCTCCCGGAAAAACTCTTTTTTAACAACTTCGACGGCCCGGACAGCCGTATCCCGCCGTCCGAGACGAGCGGCAGCCACTGCGCTGTTTATGTAAAAGGCCGGTACTCCAGTTGCGACACCGGCGTGGTAGAGGTCCTCGGCGTCACCACTCCGAACGGCCCTGCCCACAGCCCGCAGCATTGTCTGGTTCTCACCACGGGAACTCAGAGCGCCAAGTCGATCTGGCCACTCGGCCCTGGCAGCGGGATTGAGCTGGACAAGGACCTCCATCATTTGAGAAGTTTCCGAAGGAGAATCAACGTCTTCGAGAACCGTGACCGCCCTGTCGTACCGACCGCTGCGTATCAGAGCATATGCTGCCAGCAGGTTCCACATATCGTCCCGCCGAAACCGATCTGCTGCAAGGAGCGAAAGCTCTGCGGTATTGACCCAGCGCCGGTCTTCTTCGAGTTTCCAGGTAATCTGTACCAGTCGACGCCATTCGGCCGGTCGGCGAGCGTGGGCCGCCGCTTCGGTCAGGTGTGCATCGGTGGCACCGTCGTGTTCAATCCGGTCAAGAGCTCGGTTAAACCAGACTCCGGCGCGAATACGTCCAATCGAAAGAGAGACAAACAGTAATGACGATCCGGCTACGAGGACTCCCACGGCAAGCCACGCTAAAGACCGTCGGTGAGTCATGTGCTGGTCCGTATGCGTTTGCTGATACCGTCAAGGACGCCGTTGATAAAGCGGAAGGAATCATCAGTCGACAGTTCTTTTGCAAGTTCGACAGCTTCATCGATAGTAACTTGCGCCGGAATATCGAGCTGAAAGCGGAGGCTGTAGGTACTTACCCGGAGAATCGCCAGATCCACCCGACGCAGGCGGCCCATGTCCCAATGTTCCAGCTGCTCGTCGATCAGGGAATCGACCGTCTCTATCGACTCGATCGTCCCCTGAATCAGCATCCTGGAAAAATCGGTGTCACCGCCGGCGACTTTGTCGACCCAGTCAAAGCACAGAAGTCTTTGGAGGTCCGTTTTGCCCACGTCCCAACTGTACAGCGCCTGGACCGCCGTCCGACGACTTCTTCTCCGGGATGCCATGGTTAGAGGCCTACCATTCCAGGCGGTCAGGGTACCGCTTGATTTCTGCTTCCTCTCGAAGTTCATTAACAACGGTCGATACGGTCTCTTCAAATATCTTCTGTTGCTGCTGGTTAAACAGGAACGCCCGTACCTGCTGGCGAACTGTGATACCTTCGCCCGGCATAACCGGGTCATTCAGGCCAGGAAGACGAGGTGCCCGACGGTCGGTGACCCGTACTATATGGAGCCCTACATTACTTTCGAGAACCCCTGATATCTGTTCATCTTCAAGGCGGAATACCGCTTCAACAAAAGCCCGGCCCAGGCGCTGCATAGCCTGTTGATCTCCGTTGATAAGGTAACCGAAATCGCCGCCCGAATAGGAAACGTCGTCGAGGCTCTGCCGCACCAGGTCGTTGTACTTAGTGGTCCCCCGTGTTAGTTGTCGCGCCATTGCCGCCGCTTTCCGTCGCAGTTCCGAAATTTCTTCACTGCTTTTGTTCCTGGTATCAAAGAAGAGGTGATCGAATCGAACCATTAAAGGGTTGAAGAACTCCTGGGCGTTGACTTCGTAGACAAATCGAATATCTTTTTCATCAGGTTCGGTAACCTGATCAAATTTATCCTGAGAACGATCCAAAACGAATTTTTCCTGGATCAGTCTGTTCCGGACTTCATCCACAAAGGCGTTCCACGTCAGCCCCATCTGCTGTTCCACGATTTGCCTGAACTGACCGTCCGTCATCGGTTGGCCCAGCGACTGTCGTTGCGCCGCTATCGCCTGGTCGATCTCCTGATCGGTAACCCGGATATTGGCCTTTTTTGCCGCCTGCGTCAGCAGGATACCGTTAATGCGTTCCTCTAAAAGCTCGGCTCGTTCGGCCGTGGACAACGTTCGGCCCGCCTGCCGCTCAATCAGTTGAACATCCTGCTGCAGTTGCCGCTGTCCGATATTGGCCGTCTCGGTCAACCGCACTACCGCCACCGGTCGGTCCAGAATTTGCGCGTCCACCCGGGGAACCGACAGTACCGTGACCAGGACTACCGTAAGCAGCAAAGCCGGCTCAACGTACCGTTTTCGTCGTCTGAAATTGAAAATCATATACCCTCTACCATATCATACCGTTTCAAAATATCCGAGTTCTTCCTGCAACCGCTTAATACCCGTCAAACGTTGGTCCAAGGCAAGGGCGCGGCGCAGATACCGGAACGCCTTACGCCGGTCGCCCATATCCAGATAGATCTCGGCAGCTTTTTTGTAACAAAATGCAATATCTCTTTTTGGAAGATCCCAGTCTATCATCTGATGCAGATGGTGGAGGATTACCTCGGGAGTTTCGGTCTCACCCATCTTGAAACAGACAACGATGCGCAAACGTTCATATACATCCGCCATAAAGTGCCGGAAATACGGTTTTTGCCGCTCAAAACGGACAATTGCGGCCAAAAGCTGGAACGCTCGTCGGTAATCATCCCTGGATTCGTACTCTTCCGCCAGAAGAAACGCACAGTCCATAAAGTCTTCCCGACCAAGGTAAGTTGACAGCTGAAAATCACCAGTCCCGGCAAGGGTATCGTAAACCTGAAGCGCCTCTTCCGGGTTGTCATTCAGGAGGTCATAGAATATCAGTCGGGACTGGTATTCTTCATCATCCCTGTGG
>JBAYPC010000142.1:0-7079 GCA_041677905.1 Alkalispirochaeta sp.
GAGCCGGGCAAGGTTCACTCCGGGAACCATCTGCATGGAGAGGTTCAGCTGCATGTCCAGGCCGGTGGAGAGGTTCCAGCGGGGGGCCGCCGGGACCGACGGGCTTCCTGGAAACGGGCTGCCCGGGCTGGTCGGTTCTTTGTTAGGCCGCGCCATGGTGGCTCGGGCACTGATGCCGGGGTAGAAGCGGTTCCACCACGTATCGGCGATGAGTTTTTTCTGCTTCAGTTCGAGCATTTCACTTTCCAGGCCGAGGTTACTGCTGAGCGCCATGGCCACGGAGGTTTCCAGGTCGATTTCCTGAGCCTCCAGTGCCGGAGAGGCGAAAAGAGCTGTTATACCTACTGCAACGGCGACCAACGCCGTCGGCACTGTCCGTCTGATCATGTTAAATCTCCCTGTCTGGATGCCGCTGCGGCGGCGGGTGTCTCTTTCGTCTGTTCGGTCCGGCCGGCGGTGAACTGCATGAAGAGGTCTCGCAGGGCCGGCCGATTCGGACCGGCGACTGTCCCGTGTCCGGTTCGCAGCGTCGTTTCCTGCATAACTATGAATCCGATAAACCAGAGTATCTCAAACGCTTCTTCTCGGGAATCCGCCACGTTGAGCCTCATCAGCATATCGGCGATAAACCCATATTTCTCATGTAGGTCACCAACCCAGGAGGTTGGGATGTGAACCTCGATATTGCTCTCCCGTATCCAGTTTCCCATGATGGTAGAGCCGGGGCAGAGCAGCGCGTAATCGCTCAGGAGAACGAAGAAACCGTACAGTCGGTCCTCATCACTGCGGAGCTGACGAAACCGGAGGGCCGCCAGTGATGCAAACTGCTCCTGGATCTGGATGAGCATTCGCGAGAGCATTTCATTCCGGTTTTTGAAGTAGTGGTAGAGGCTGGACTTGGTTACGCCAAGTTCGCCGGCGATTCGATCGACAGTGGCACCGGCGTAGCCGTATTCCTGGACGACCGTTGTAATGGCGGTGACGGTCCGATCAGGAGAAGTGAGTTCCTCCGGTGAGAGGGAGGCGATCCGTTCAACCGCCGTGTAGTCGACACGGGGGGGTACATCCCGGGCGAACCCCCTGATGAAGTGATCCGTCGCAGCCTCAACGATGAAGATCATCTGGTCGGGGCTGAATGAGGGAGTGGGAGGATCAAACGCGGGATCGGTGAGGGGATCTTTTCCCAGGACGTTCCGGTAGTGGTGGGTTATCCAAAAGACTCCAGACATGGTGAGGTACCGTGCCGATGGAGCTGCAGTTGCTGAGTATCCCGTGGAGCGCTCAAAGAGAGACGTCAGAAGCGTTTCAAGTTTATTTCGCGTCGTTCCCGGATCGGCGCTCTCTCTCACGGTCCGTCCAATGAGGCGGTGGAGATAGAAGATGTAGTGGTTGGGTCGGGTATTGAAATGGCGGAAAAGGCCGGTGAAATAGCCTCGGACCAACTGTTCCGGCTCGACGGGGATTCCAGTACTCCGGTGTTCTTCCAGGATCGTTATCAGGGGGGCGATGATGTTCTCTCGGACATACTCGTCGAATTCGTCTTTCATCGCCCCTATTATCTCGTCCTTGTTTCTGAAATAGCGGTACATCGCCGGTTTGGTTACACCCAACTCCCGGGCAACGAGGTGCAGCCCGGTGTGCTTGAAGAGTGTTCGCCCCCATGCGTGAAATGCCGCTTTTACTATACGTTCTCTGCTGAGTTTTTCTGCCACAATCCTGTTCCAATGAAGTTACCGTCTGTTCGGTAGTTACAGCATCTCTGGTAACGGGAAAGTTACTGCATAGACTTGCAAAAAGCAAGAATCGGGTTCAAAGTTTTGTCTATCCCCGACACGGGTGGTCCCCTGACACGGGTTGTCTTGTGGACTTGCGTGTACAGGGACGTTTCAAAAGGAGGGTTGTATGAAACGAGTTGCAGTGATGGTGATGCTGATTGCACTATCGGTATCGGTGGTTTTTGCGTCGGGGAAAGCGGAGAAAGCGGACCTCGGAACGGAAGAAAATCCCATTGTGTGGGCTTTTGTCCCCTCCGGTGATACACAGCAGATATCCGCCGGCGGGCGGGCTGTGGCCGACATGATCTTCGACCGGACCGGTCTGGTAGTGGAACCGAGCGTTGCCACCGAGTACGCCGGTGTTATTGAAGCGCTGCAGAGCGATCCCCCCAGCGCCCATATGACGTCTCTGGCGACCTTCGCCTATGTGGTCGCCGCCGACCGGGGAGTGGTCGAAGCGGCGCTTGTCTCGGTACGCTACGGTCGTCCTTTTTACGACGGTCAGATCATTGCCGGGGTAGATTCGGGGATTGAAAAACTTGCCGACCTCGACGGCAAGAGTTTTGCCCGTCCCGATCCTCTTAGTACTTCCGGCTGGATCATCCCGGCCCTTATGATGCGGGCCGCCGGAGTTAATCCCGATACCGATCTCTCCCAGGTTGTAGACGCCGGGGGTCACACCGGCGTGGTGACTGCGATCTACAACGGTGATGTCGACGCCGGAGCCACCTTTGTCGACGCCCGGGGTAATGTGGAAGAGGATTTCCCCGACGTCTACGATCGGGTAAAGGTCGTCGAAGTGAGTATTCCCATTCCCAACGACGGTGTTCAGTTTCATCCCAGTGTACCCGAAGAGATTCGGGAGCGGATTGTTACCGCGCTTCTGGACATTGCCGAGACCGACGAAGGGGTAGAGGCTCTCAGCACGGCCTACCAGTGGCAGGCTCTTGAGCGCCACGGTGATGACTTCTACGATCCATTCCGTCAGGTCTTGCAGTCTTCGGGCGTCGACGCGATGTCCCTGTTGGGCGATTGAAAAAACCGCACCGTTGTGATCGGGCTGTTCTTCCGCAGGTTCTGGGGAGAACAGTTTCGGTCCGACAACGGTGGTAAACGTGGTCTTACCCAATTTCTCTTCCCGGAGGCAAGGTAGTGCTCGAATTTACTGATCTGTCAAAGACGTATGACGACGGAACGCAGGCGCTGAAAGGTGTCAGTTTTACCGTAGAGCCCGGTGAGTTTCTCGTCGTGATAGGCCTTTCCGGTTCGGGAAAGTCGACGCTCCTACGGTGTACCAACCGGCTGATCGAGCCGACTTCCGGGACGATTTCCTGGGATGGTCTGGATATCACCGGTGCCGATAACGCGCAGCTGCGCACGATCCGGCGGCGCATCGGCATGATCTTTCAGCATTTCAACCTGGTGAAACGGTTAAGCGTTATGAACAACGTACTGTCAGGTCGCCTTGGTTACATGGATACGTGGAAGAGTATGTTGTACCGTTTTGATCACCGCGACAGGGACGCCGGCGTTCGCGCCCTGGAGCGAGTCGGTCTTACCGACCAGACGTATAAACGGGCCAGTGAGCTGTCGGGCGGACAGCAGCAGCGGGTTGGTATTGCCCGGGCTCTGATGCAGGAGCCCGATATTATCCTGGCGGATGAACCGGTGGCCAGTCTTGACCCCGTTCTGGCCCACACCATTCTCGGTTATCTGGAACGACTCAACAGGGAAGACGGGATCACCGTCATCTGCAGTCTCCACTATCTGGACCTGGTTCAGCGGTACGCGACAAAGGTGGTGGGCCTTCGGGATGGTCGGGTCGTGTACCGCGGTACCGGTGAGGATATCCGCCGTATGTCCGACGAAGAATTCAAGGATATCTACGGCGAGGAAGCGGAACGTGTCGGGGCCGGTACAGGGGCCACTATTTCGGGGGGTACCGGTAATGGCTAAGACTCCACAACAAAAAGAACGGATCCGGCAGGCCCGTATTTCCGCCAGAACCGCTGAGCAGTCTCCCCTGGTATCACCGATCATGTCGGCGGTCTTCTCTCTTCTGCTGCCCGGTCTTGGCCAGATTCTCAGTCGGCAGACTCAGCGGGGCGTGCTGATTCTTGCGTCGATGGGAACGGCGGTAGGGATATTCGCATGGCGGGTCTCCGATCTGGGGCGACGGGTGGTGGGGTTTTTTCCTACGGTTGGCCGAGCCCTGGAGCGGCGCCCGGGCTTTGTCATATTGGTGGCTATTGCCCTGGTTCTGGTCTGGCTGGTTGGAGCCTGGGATGCTTTTCGGTGTTCTCGGGAGAGGAAACGGCCTGCCACGGGGGTTTTCGCACTGATTCTCGTGTCCTATTTCGTGTTGGGTTGGCAAATTGCGGAAATTGACGTGGTGAAGCTGGTCCGTCAGGCCCCGGAAGCGCTACCGCCGCTGTCGCGGGTCATGTGGCCCTGGTCGGCGGCGTACACCTATGAGACCGAAACGGTGGTCGCCGGGGCCGACGTTCTGGCCGGTGAAGGAAAAAGCCCCGTCAGACCCGAGCCCGTCGAAGGGGAACCCTATCTGCGGGCGGAACCGAATGTGGGGCAGATGTCGACGCAGGATGCAAACTACCGCCCCGTGCCGGGAACGCGGATTACCCTGACCGGAACGGGATTTGCCCCTAATACTGAAACGGAGATATGGTGGGAAGACCCGCTGGGGAATGAGTTCAGACCGCGGGAAGGCGGGGAATACCTCGTTTTCAAAACCGATGAAGACGGCAGTTTTCAGCTTGAGATGACCATGCCCTACCGGTTGTCCCCGCCGAGCGCGGAAGGTCCTCATCTCCACAGTGTCGAAGCGAGGCAGGTCTCCCGGGTGGGACCGCCGAAAGCGTCGGATGCCCTGAAGCTGACGATAAACCGGATGGTCGAGACGATCTTCATGGGGATGATGGCAACATTTTTCGGTATCATCTTTTCTATTCCGGTGAGTTTTCTCGCTGCGCGGAATATCATGTCCGGTAGTCGACTGACCATGGGGCTGTACTACTTCACCCGGACGATTCTCAATATCATCCGGTCTATTGAACCGCTTATCTGGGCGCTTATTGCGGTGGTGTGGGTCGGGCTGGGACCGTTTGCCGGTATCGTGGCGTTGACTTTGCACTCTATTGCGGCCCTGGGGAAACTCTACTCCGAGGCGATCGAAGGTATTGATGCGGGACCGATTGAGGCGATACAGGCCACCGGTGCCAACCGGCTGCAGACGATTATGTTTGGCGTGATCCCCCAGATGGTCTCACCGTTTATCAGCTTTTCGATATACCGGTGGGACATAAACGTCCGTATGTCTACCGTTATCGGTCTGGTAGGCGGCGGTGGTATCGGATTTCTTCTGGTGCAGTACATCCGTCTCCTGGACTACCGTTCCGCCGGTATTGCCGTCTGGTTCATCGCCATCACAGTGGCGACGCTGGACTACATCAGCGCTGAAATCCGCAGCCGGCTGATGTAACTGGCCGTTTATGGCATACTCCGACGGATGAACACACACGTTTGGGACCCGACGGTCCCACTTATTCTCGTAACCAATGACGACGGCGTAGAATCGCCAGGTCTTGTTGCAGCTGTGGAAGCGGCGCGAACGGAAGGCCAGGTGGTAGTCGCCGCCCCGACGACGCAGCAGACCGCCATGGGTAGAAGCATGACCGGCAGAGATGGCGACTTCTTCCATCCTGTGGAACTGAACCTGAGAGACGAGGCGATTTCAACCGCACCGAAGCGACAGCTCCGGCCGGTGGCGGCGTGGCACGTCGATGCTTCCCCGGCGTTGGTGGTCCGCCACGCTTTAGCCACGCTGTTTGGTTCTCGTTACCCCGATCTGGTGATTTCCGGTATCAACTACGGTGAAAATATGGGTAACAACATCATGATATCCGGCACCGTCGGAGCGGCGTTTCAGGGAGCTGCCCAAGGCATCCCGGCGTTGGCGTTGTCCCGACAGACCGATGTCACCCAGCACTTCACCTATGAAGAGCTGGACTGGACCGACTCCGAACGGGTAACCCGAGACTGGACCCGCCGCATGCTGGCAGCCACTTTTCGCGGCGCCTACCGTCACCCGGAAGGACTTGTTCCCATTGACGGTTCAACCGATCACCCTGGGTCGGTCCTGCCCTTCGATGTGCTGAAAATAGATATTCCTGCAGTGTGTCCCGTTGGCACGGAAGAGCGGTTTACCCGGTTGTCCCGACGTCACTACTTCATGTCTTTTATCGAGAATCCCCGGCCGGACACACCAATTGGAGCGGCCCAGACCCGAGTTGATATCGACGTGAACGGTCTGGACCGGGACGACGACATATACGCAGTAGCCGTGGATGGCGTGATCTCGATCACGCCGCTGCATATGGACAACACCGCATCGGTAGATGCAGCTCGGTCGATGTTCACAAAGGGCGTACAGCAGTAGTGTCACAGTAATGGACGAACGGTCCGCCCTTACAACAGGAGAAATAAAGACGGGGCAGCGCCTGGTCCGCCGTTTTGCGACGTTAAACGGGATTTCCGTAGCGCTGCTGATGGACAGCGTTTTGATTCTATACGCTATCCGTAACGGTGTTGGAGATGCTTCGCTAGCGGCACTGGCGTCATTTATCCATCTCACCATGCCGCTCATGATTCTGGGAAAGGTTGCGGTCCGTAAGTTTGGAGCGGCCCGAACATGGGGGATGGGATGGTTCTTACGGAACGTCTCGGCTTTGATCATGGTCGCTGCTCCCTTTGTACCGTCCGGGGCACCCCAGTTTATCCGGACCGGGATAATCCTGGCGGGTGGTTTCGGATTTGCCGCTTTTCGGTCTATCGGGCTGGTAGGTAACTCCCCTCTCATGGGTGAAATAACAACAGAAGGTGAACGCGGCCGGTTTCTGTCGGGAAACTGGGTCCGAACAACCGCTGCCCAGCTCCTTTCGCTGACAGCCGTCATTTTCATTCTCCGAAATGAACCGGCGACATGGGTCTTTCAAGGGGTGATAGCCTTTGCGGCGTTGGTGGGAATGTACGTGGGCGTTTTTCTCTCCCGGGTACCCGAGACGGACGTACCCCGGCAATCAGCGGGAAAGCCCTTTGGTCACGTGCTGGCCAGGGTTCTGGGTACTCCACGCCTGCGTCGACTGTTATTGGCGTGGGCCGGCGGCTATGCGGCCTATGCCCTGGTAATTCCTTTTGCAGTAATCACCCTGAAAAACGGATACGGTCTGACCGACCATCAGGCTCTGCTTTTTTCTCTTTTGACACTCGCCGGGGGTATGATCGCCA
>JBAYPC010000143.1:0-6986 GCA_041677905.1 Alkalispirochaeta sp.
AAACCCAATCCATTTTCCCGTGCCCCGCCGAGTTTCCAGGACCAGAGACTCTACCTTCCAAGCGAGACCACGTGCCTCAAGTCCTGTCGGGACCAGACCTCGGGAGATCTCTTTAACTCGTAAAATAGAATCGGTCAGCAGGTCAGTGATGTGGTCCAGGGACGCAACATCCCCACCCTCTCCCTGGGCAATGGAATTGCGGACTATTGATGTCAGCAGAGCAATACCGGACAGATGCTGGCAGAGGTCGTCATGCAGATCTTGTCCTATTCGTTCCATGGTGCGGTTCGAGACGTCAATGACTTCCTGTTCCAATTCGGCCCGCCGCTCCACTTCTCGGGAAAGCTCTTCGTTGATCTGCCGGAGATCCCGGGTCCGGGCAGACACCTCGTCTTGCAGCGTCTGTTCGTGAGTCCGCACCTGTTCCAGCAGTAGTGTTGCTTTCAGATTACTGGCAATCTGTTCCTGGAGAATGTCGTAAAGCGGCGGCGATTCGAAACCGCCGGGCAAAAGCAAATAGCCCAGAGCCTCGTTTTCAAAAACCAGAGGGGTCAAGACCCAGTTTGACCGTTTCCAGCGACGGCTGAATCGCCGCGGCAGAATGTCCGCCGTATCAAAGACGATCCCCGTCGGCGGAATCGGACAGGTTTCCCGGTCCATCGCCAGAAGAAGCCGTGCCCGACTCCCGGTCCGGGACTCCCCGTTTTCCGATTCAAAGGTAACCAGAAAACCGGTCCGTATGTCAAAAAGGGACAACGCCTGTTCCAGGCGGATAAACATGGTGGAAAGTTCAAACGCCCCTGCTAGCATTGCACTGATGAGACGAAGCTTTGCAAAGGTATCCTCCGTGGTTATGCGACGGGCAGCCTGATACCGGGCCATCTTATTCCCGATGAGTTGCCGAGCATCAGCCACCAATCCCTCCAACCGAAAACCGGTGTTATTATCGACATCCGCACCGGTCCGCCTCTCCACTACCGAGAGGTACTCGTTCCAGCGGTCTAGTGCGCCACTTTCCCGTCCCGTCGAATCCAGGGCACTATTCAAACGCACGATAAACCCCTCTTGATCACAATTATGGACGCAATCAACTAAGTCGTTCACGGCTCTTGTTTCCCCGGATGTTGCATATGATGGAATTTCTGTCGGCCGGATAACCCCTCCAATCCGGGGAATGCAACCGCAGGACTCCCGGATTACCGGCGTACAGTTTAGGACAACGTGCTGCTCTTCACCGCCACGTAACACGTTATCCAGAGCATCCACCGCAGAGCGACCCATTTCGTACAGGGGCTGAATCACCGTAGTCAACGGCGGTGATGAATATCGGGAAAACTCGGATCCGTCAAACCCCGTCAGAGACACATCCACAGGTACGCCAATCCTATGACGAGCTAAAGCCTTCAAGGCGCCCTGAGCCATACGATCGTTTAGACAGACAAGTGCGTCAAACTCCAGACCCCGGGCAAGCAGCCGCTCTACTGCGTCCTCACCAGATGCCTGTCGGAAATGACCGGATTCCACCAGAAGCGGATCGAGGTGAAGGCCGTATTCCTGCAGCGTCGCCTCTACTGCCTCCCTCCGTGCGACGGACTCATGGTGACCCAGCGGCCCGGAAACCAGAGCAAATCTACGACGACGGTGCGTTTCCACCAGATGCCGGGTAATAAGAGACACCGCACTGGTTTCTTCTACAGTTATACTGGACATACTGGGAATGCGGATGCCGACAGAAACCCGGGGCAAATCCTTCCAGGGGGAAAACAACTCTTCCAAGTCGACAGAATCGTGAAGCGTGGCGATAGCGGACGAAATGAGAATCAGCCCGTCTACGTTCGCGCTGCCCGCCAGGTTATAGGCGGCGTTCAAGCTCGCTTCGGACACAATCGGATAGCTGGCCCGGGAACCGAGAAAAGAGATGACACCGCGGCCAAGATGATTTGCCTGATATTCTATACCACGCCAGATCACAGATTGATAGGCATCGTCCAGCTCGACCGCAAAGACGCCAATTGTCGTTATTTTGTTATGTTCAGCCAATCCACCATTCGGACCCATGAGAAGATTGTAGCACAAGGTTCTGCGGTTAGATAAAGCGCCGAGGGCCATCTCCTGTGGTCATCCTTTACATATTTGATCATACTTGACGCCACGGAGTACACGTGAAGAAAACAGAACTCAACCGCGCCCGCCTTCTGGAGGGGCCGGTCGGCAAGACCCTCTTCAATCTGGCGGTCCCCATGGTTTTCGGCGTCCTCAGCATGGTTGCCTACAACCTGGCAGACACCTTTTTCGTCGGACGCCTCGGCCGTGACCAGCTGGCCGCCCTGAGCTTCACCTTTCCGGTGGTCCTGACTATAAACAGCATCGCCCTGGGCATCGGCATGGGAACCGCCGCACTGGTATCCCGGGCAGTCGGCGCAGAAGACTACGACGAAGTGCGCCTCCTCTCAACGGCCAGCCTGATTCTCGGACTCCTGATCGTGGGGATTTTTGCTACCATCGGATTTGTAACGATAGAACCCCTCTTTACCCTCCTTGGAGCCCGTGGCCATATCATCGGGTATATCCGGGAGTACATGAGCATCTGGTACATCGGAATGGTATTCGTGGTGGTACCCATGGTCGGCAACAACATCATCCGGGCCACCGGCGATTCAAAAACGCCGGGCGCCGTCATGATGATCGGCGCCCTCTTCAACGTGATCATGGATCCCATTCTCATTTTTGGCCTGGGCCCCATACCGGCATTCGGTATCCGAGGGGCCGCAACAGCCACCGTGATGGGACGAGGCTTCACCTTCACAGTGGCCATGTACGTTCTCATAGTCCGGGAAAAACTGCTCGTACTCCGGCCCTACCCCCTTCGGGATATACTAAAGTCCTGGGCATCCATCCTCCACATCGGCGTGCCCAATGCCGGTGCCCGCATGATCATCCCCGTAGGACAGGGCATAGTCACCAGAATAGTGGCGTTCTACGGAGCCTCCGCCGTGGCCGGTTACGGCGTGGCCACCCGCATCGAGTTTTTCTCACTGGCCGCCTTGAACGCCCTCTCATCGGTGATACCCGCCTTTGTCGGCCAGAACCTCGGCGCCGGCCGAATCGACCGTGTCCGCGACGGATTTATCCAGAGCCGCCGTTTTGCCCTTGTCGTCGGAGCAGCCTTCTTCCTCGCGTTCCTCGCCTTCGCGCCCCAGATCGCCGCCCTCTTCAACGCCGATCCCGTAGTTGTTGCAACAGCCTCACGGTATATGCGAATCGTCTCGGTCGCCTACGCCGCCCAGGGCCTCTACGTCGTCATCGGTGCCGGGCTGAACGTATTAAAACGCCCGTTAACCGCGACCTTTCTCGGTGTTTTCGAGGTATTCGGCCTCATCGTTCCACTGGCACTTCTGGGATCACACCTCTTCGGCCTGAACGGACTCTTCCTGGCCATCGGTTTCAGTTATCTCCTGACCGGAGTTGCCGCCTGGCACGTCCTCATGAAAGTCCTGCCCAGCGCCCCCGGAGACCCCCAAGTTCTTGACACAACCCCCCGGTCCGGGTAATTTTCGTAAAACAGACGGGGAATTAGCTCAGTTGGTAGAGCGGTTGGTTCGCAATCAACAGGTCACCGGTTCGAATCCGGTATTCTCCAGGTTTTCTCTTATTTTAATTTATTTTGAACTTGCGTTCCGCCTTGCGCCCACCGTTCAGCTCAGCCGAAGACCGACAGCACAGCGTCCTTCACCGCCTCGGCTAAAAGCGACAGCTGCACCGCGTCCAGGTGAATACCGTCCACATCGCTCGAACGGATGACCCCCGCCGTGTCCAGAAAACCGCACCGCTTCTCCCGGGCAATCAGCCGATACGCCTCACCAAGCCCCCGGGATTTCTCCACCGCTCCGGCAAAGATCTCCCCAAACTCCGTCAGCCGGCCAACCGGCGGCGGCGCCAGCAGAAGCACTTTCGGTGCCGCCCCGGCAGGTCCAAACTCACACGTCTGAACCACCTGGACCAGCCGCCCCACCGACCGGGCAATATCCCCGGGACCCTCGGCAAACCGCCGTTTCAGGTTGTTTGTCCCCAGCATCAGCACCACCAGATCGACGGGTTTATGACTTTCCAGACACGGTACCAGGTAGGACATACCGTTCTTCTGCCCTTCCACCGGGTCGTCATGGACGGTGGTGCGGCCGTTCTGACCCTCCTCAATCACCTCGTAGTCATCTCCCAGCAGACGCTGAAGAACCCTTGTCCACCGCAAAGACCGGTCGTAGCGCCCCTTGGTCACCGGGTTGTACCCCCAGGTGTTGGAGTCACCGTAGCAGAGCACGCTCTTCACCGGTCACCCTCACTCACGTCACCCTCACCTGTCCCGGACTGGAGCAACTCCCGGTACAGCCGCTGCCGACGGTACAACGTATCGTAGGGCGCCCGGAACGCCTCTTCCAGACTGTCCCTGCTCAGGAGTTCACCCGCGGGCCCCGCCGTAATCGTCCCGTCTTTGCGCATAAGCACCACCGAGTCGCCGAACTTCCGGGCCAGCTCCACGTCATGCACGCTGGTGTACATGTCAAAACCGGTCCGGGCGCAGTACCCCTGGAGCCACGCAAAAAGGCGCTCCGCCCGGTCCGGTTCCACCGCAAAGACCGGCTCGTCCAGCATGACCACCGCCGACCGGTAGAGCACACTCATGGCCACAATGGCCCGTTGCATTTCACCCTTGCTCAGCTGACCCATCCTTACGTTCAGACGGTCATCCAGCTCAACCGCCGGGACAACCCCCCGGTCGGCACCCGCCCGGGCGACCATGGAGAGAACCGTCCCTACCGGCTCATCCGTTTCAAACTCCATGTTCTGGTAGACAAAGGACACCAGCTCGTTTCGCCGCTGCTCCACCTCCGGATCAAAAGCGGCATCGGCAAACTCCCGCGTATCGGTGCCGCCGATGGTCACCGTCCCCTTCTGGGGAAAGACCCGGGCACCCGCCAGCAGCATCAGGGTGCTCTTGCCGATCCCGTTGGGGCCGACCAGAAAGGTGAATCCCCCCGGCAGCTCCAGGTTCAGGTCGGAAAAGACGAGCTCGTCCAATCCGGGATATCCAAAGGAGACATCAGAAAATGTAATAGGTGTCATGTACTTCCCTTTCGTAACGTGTTGTAGGCCTCTATGGTGTTCATCGGGGGCCGCTCTTCTTCCACAATTTCGTAGTCGACCATCTCAAAGACCTGATCGTTCACCTGAAACTGCCGCAGGACTGTGGACATCTCCGGCAGTTCCTTGATCACATTGAGTTTATCCGTCCGGGACAGAAAAGTCTGCAGAATCCCAAAGGCCATTCTCCCCAGACTGCGAGTCGGCTGATTCCGGTGCACCCGCTGATCCAGATCGGTCTGACCAAACGCCTGCATACCGTACAGAGCGTAGACGTCCAGAAGGTGACTGGTCTCAACACCGTATCCGATGGGAAAGGGAATCTGCTCAAGCACCTCCCTGCGGACGGCGTACTCGCCGGAAAGGGGCTGGATAATGGCGGTCAGCTCCGGAAAGAAGAGCGAAAAAAGAGGCCGAATGAGGATTTCCGTCACCCGCCCGCCGCCGCTGGGGCGTATACCGTGGCGGTACGCCAGAGGCCGGTCGTAAAACGCCTTCACGTACTGCATTTCGGGGTGGTAAATCAGAGGTGCGACAAGTCCGTAGACAAACCGGGGGTGGATGTTCTTTATGTCTGCATCGATATAGACGATGATGTCCCCCGAAAGCTGGTAAATCGCCTTCCAGAGGTTTTCACCCTTCCCCCACTTGGCCCCCACCTCCGGCAGAATGTCCTCGGCCAGATAGGTGTCGGCACCAAAATTGGCGGCAATTTCCAGCGTCTTGTCGGTACTGCCCGAGTCGATCACCGCTATTTCGTCCAGAAGGGGGTAGCGCTGCATCAGCTCACTGCGGAAGATAACCACCTCTTTACCGATGGTCCGCTCCTCATTCAGTGTGGGAATACAGAGCGAAATTGTCACGCCCGCCGCTTCCTTCGCCTCTACCAGCGCCCGGAGATCCCGGAACTCCGAGTGGTGAAAGGTATGGGCCTCCAGCCATTTATTGAGGTTCATCGGCAAACCCCCCGTCAATTACCGTAAGCAGGCCCACAAGCTGGGCCATCCCCAGGTACATCGGATCGATCAGAAGCCGTTCATCTTCCTCGTTGTACTGCTCTCCTTCGGTCAGACCGATGGTAATCGCCGGAATCCCCTTGTCGATAAAGGCCGAAAGGTCGGAGGTGCTCGGTGAAATCCGCGGGTCTACCCCCAGCGCGCTGATAATGGAACGGGCCCCCGCCGCCAGAGGGTGGGAAAAGGCGATGCCCCCGGGCTGCCGCTCGGCAAGAACGTCAAAACTGACTTCGACTCCCGTCTGCGAGGTCATTTCGGTGGTGATATCCCCGATCTGTTTGCCCAACTGCCGGACCAGATCACCGGACTCACTGAGAATTTCAAACTGGAGCCGCGCCTGCCGGGGCATGGTACTGAAAGACGCACCGGACTCCACGTTGTTCAGAACGATGGACGTCCGGGGACGACGAGGTACTGGTATTTCCAGAATTCTGTTGATAACGTCGTTGATGTGGACTATCGCACCGACGACGCCAAAACGGGTCCAATCGTACTCTTCCGGTACACGACAGACAATCTCTCCACGGAGCATCCCGATAGTGGCGTAACTGAGACGCCCCAATCCAGCCCCCTCCACACAGATACCGTAGTCGATATCCACATCCGTGTGGTTCAGGAAGAACCGGATCCCCTCAATGTCACCCCGGCCAAGACTGCGGGCCGACCCCATCAGCACTACGTCTGCGTCAAACTGAATCCCCAGGCGGTCGAGCAGGACCGGCAGAGTCACAACGGCGGCAACCCCCAGACTGTTATCACCGATACCGGCGCCGGTGATCACCTCCGGCTCCAGAGTCACCGTGTGATCAACCTTGGCCGAAAAGACCGTGT
>JBAYPC010000144.1:0-6985 GCA_041677905.1 Alkalispirochaeta sp.
CGAAGGGAACGCCTTCGCGTCGACCGGCAGCGCCGAAGACGACCTTTTAAGCATCACCGCAGTCCACCCTATGCGAGAAGACGCGGTCGAAACCCTGCTGCAGCGGACCGGAAGCAGCTGGAATGTGGTAGACCGCCTCGTTGCCGACGGCCGCCTTGTCCAAACCCACTTCGGCGGCCACGCCTTTTTCATCCGCAAGCTGCGCACCTCCTGACGCCGGCCGGTTCGGTTCTCATCCGGAGCGCAGTTCAACATTTGTTTAATCGTTAATTAATCCATCTATTCTTATCGCTGGTACAGATACTTCGCTCATTTTTTACTTGACAACCGGTAATTCTCCTCCTACTATCGTCGTACGAGAAAGAATGTGAATTGTAATTCACATTTGTGAATTTATGGATGAAGAACGACTGGAACTGCTTGGACAAATCGCCGTCTGGTACTACGAAGATGGCCTTGATCAGACGATTATCGCCGACCGTATTGGAAAATCGAGGTCTATGGTGTCCCGGATGCTGAACGAAGTTCGGAGTGAGGGTATCGTGGAGTTTCGGGTAAATTATCCGCTGCGCCGCGATACCCGGCTTGAACAGGAGCTGGAACGTCTGTACGGACTCGACCAGGCGTGGGTATTAGGATCGCGCCTGGAGGGAGATACCGAGTCCCGGATGCGTATCCTTGGCAAACTGGGAGCCCGTTGTCTGGAATCACGTCTCTTTGACGGTATTTGTATTGGCGTTGGTCTGGGCGAAGCAGTCCACGAGGTAATTCGTGCAATGCCAACTCTGGAACTGCGGGAAGCCTCCATCGTCCAGTTAATCGGCAGCCTTAGTGATCGCCATCCATCCATAGATTCTTCAGAGCTGACACGGTTGCTGGCGAACAAGTTGAGCGCCGACTATCGGTACCTCCCATCTCCGGCAGTGGTGAATACCCGGGAAGCTGCAGAATCACTGAGGAAAGAGCATTCGATCAGAGCGGCCCTGGAGTTTGCCCAGAACGTAGATGTGGCACTTATCGGTATCGGTTCAGCCGAAAATGAACTGTCCAGTCTGTACCACGGTGGATTTATCTCCAGTGAGGAACTGAAGGAAGTCAGAGACGTCGGCGCCGTCGGGGACATCCTCTATCGGTTTATTGACCGTAATGGACAACTTGTGAGGCATCCCCAGGACCGGCACGTTATTTCCGTTCCACTGGAAACGCTGCACCTGGTACCGTCGGTCATTGCCGTTGCAGGTAATCCGGGTAAAGCCGATGCGGTCCGCGCGGCAATCCGGGGAGGACACCTGAATGTGTTGGTAACCGACGGAAATACAGCCAACGTGTTAATCGCAATGCAAAGAGGAAATACGGGATAGGGAGTAGCGGATATATGGATTTCAGTCGGATACCGGTCGGTTACATAATCTTAGTGCTTGCTCTGGTGTGGTTGTTGCAGCTTTTTCTTGCGTTACTTCAGTCAAAACGGTTTAACCGGAGAATCTCCCAGTTGCGTCGGTACGGGACTCGAACAAGTGTAGGCTTAAGCGGCAGTACCTGGCGTCGTAAAGTCTACGCGGTCATCGTCCTTGACGAGTCGGACGTGGTTGTCCGTGCTGAGAAACTCTCAGGATACACCGTATTTGCAGACCCTGTTCCGGTGCCTGAGTTGACAGGACGCTCCCTGGAGGAAATCCGAAACGAGACGATCGACGGTATTTCTTCCAAGGTGCTGGAAGCATTTCGAAACGCCGCATCATATGTGAAAGAAACTATTCCAGCTGATAACAACACGGTGTTGTCGGAAAATATGAAAAAAACGGAAAAAATACTGTGAAAACGGCAGTGAGGAGGTGCAGAAAGAACTTGACACGTAATTCGCGGACTTACAAATCCACAACGGTAAGTCTGCGGGAAATTTCACACAGGGAGGTATTCTATGGATACTCTTGCTAGGATTGGTGAAGGTTTTATCGGGCTGTTTCAGGCCGGTGGTGACACCTTCATGGGCCTTGTCACCGGGATCGTTCCTCTTTTGATAGTCCTGATGACGTTTTTCAACGCGATCATCGCCATGATCGGACCGGAACGGATTGATAAAGTAGGCGAATGGGCTGCCCGGGACGGCATTCTCTTTTACCCGCTTCGTTACATCATACTGCCGTTCCTTGCCGTTATCTTTCTGACGAACCCGATGGCGTACACGATGGGTCGGTTTCTCCCCGAAAAGTTCAAACCCGCGTTTTATGATTCTGCGGTATCGTTTGTACATCCCCCTCTTGGTATCTTTCCCCATGTAAATCCGGGTGAGATCTTCGTCTGGGCGGGAATCGCCGGAGGAATTCAACAACTTGGACTTGGGCTGGGCGACTTGGCTATTCGCTATCTGTTGACCGGCTTTATCGTCATTTTTATTCGCGGAATTGTGACAGAACGGATTACCGCCGTCATGTGGTCGCGTCGATCCAGCGCTCAAGGCTGATTGAGAGGAGGTTTAAATGGCTGGTGGAATTACTCGTTTTCTTGAAAGAATCGGACGGGCCGTAGGTGGTGTAGTTTCTGCACTGTACCAGGCGGGTCGTGACTCTGTTGATCAGGTCATCAGGAATATCCTGCCCTTCATGGCGTTCATCGCCCTGATTATCGGAATTATCAATGCCTCGGGCATTGGCAATATCATCGCACAGGGATTAACAGGTCTTGCAAGTAACATTGTGGGACTTTTGATCCTTTCGGTTATCGTCGGATTTCCCGTTCTCTCTCCCCTCTTGGGGCCTGGAGCGGTTATAGCACAGATTATCGGAACGTTGATCGGTGCACAGATCGGCGCGGGGAACATCCCTCCCCAATACGCGCTGCCGGCACTTTGGGCTATCAACCCCCAGGTTGGTTGTGACTTCATCCCGGTAGGTCTCTCACTTGGTGAAGCCGAACCGGAAACCGTTGAGGTTGGTGTCCCAGCGATCCTCTTTTCCAGAATGATAACCGGTCCTCTGGCTGTCGTCATTGGCTGGTTGGCAAGCGTTGGTCTTTACAGCTGACCGCTGTAAAGCAGGAGGTAGATAGATGGGATTCTGGGATAACGTGAAAAAGGCTCTTGTCGGAGAGGCACCCGAAAAGGAAGAACCCAAGCAGGTTTCTAAGGCAGCGGAACCAGTTGGTCCAACCGGTGTGGCCGATCAGCAAAAAGTTGATTCTTCGGCTTCCGGGAAGTACAAATCGGTTATCGTTGAACAGGGATACAAAGGCTGGGGTGGTCCTTTGACCATCACGCCAAAACCTGACCGTCACCTTATTTACTCGGTAACCGGTGGCGGAATTCATCCTGTGGCGCAGCGAATCGCCGACCTTACTGGGGGGACGCCCTTTGACGGTTTCAAGTCCAAGGCTGCCTTCGAAGAGATTGCCTGTGCGGTAATCGACTGTGGTGGAACGGCACGTATTGGTGTGTATCCCATGAAGGGTATTCCGACCATTGATATCTACTCAACCACTCCGGCCGGTCCCCTCGCAAAGTTCATAACGGAGCAAAATTTTGTCTCCGGTGTAAAGGTCGAGAACATTCGACCCGTTGACTGACTGTGGGCTGACACCCCCGCCGTCGGAGGTTCTCTAGAATCTCCGACGGCCTTTTGATCGCCAGGAATGCGTCAAAAAATTAACACGAGAAGGATAACTTATAAAATGACCCAGGTTAAATATGAGACAACCGTCATCGGTACAGGCGAACTTCTTCAGGAATTTGTAAACGAAGGAATACTCGTATTCTTCGGCAAAGAGGCCCCTGAAGAACTGCTGGAAACGGCAGTTGTCATAGAACACAAAACTGAACCAACTGCCGATGTCATTCCAGGAGACATTATTGAACTTGGGTCCCATTCATTTCCGGTTCTGGCCGTAGGCCCCGTTGCAAATGACAATTTGCGCAACCTGGGCCACTTGGTTATCAAGTTCAACGGCTTGGAAGAACCTGAAATGAAAGGCGATGTATGTGTACCGGAGGGGTCAATTCCTGCTCTGACACAAGGAACAACCATTAGGATCACCTCTTCCAGTGACTGATTCTAATACGAAAATATAAAACAACAAGGTATTAAATATGGAACTTTACAATCGACTGTTAAACTACGAAAAATCGGGACGGCAGATACGGGTCGGCCTCGTCGGCTCCGGCCAGATGGGCGAGGGCCTCGCCTGCCAGATGGAACTGATGCACGGAATGAAGGTCGTTGCAATTGCGGATGTGCGAAAAGGCAGAGCCGAAGAGGTTTTCAAATCTGCCGGTATTGACGACAGGAAGGTCGTTTCGACCGGTAAAGCCGATACCGCTGCGGCGGCCGTCGAAGACGGAAAATGCCTGGCAACCACGGATGCGTCGATGCTGACTGGTATTCCCGGTCTTGATATCATCGTTGAGGCCACCGGCGTACCGGAGGTGGGTGCACGGGTTGCCCTCGATGCAATACTGAACAGAAAACACGTTTTGCAGATGAACGTTGAAACCGACGCCACCGTTGGTTACTATCTGCGTAAAATGGCATCTGCTGCCGGCGTTGTCTACACTCTCACCGCCGGAGATGAACCCGGAACCACGATGGAGCTGGTAGACTTTGCCAAATCGCTGGGATTTACCGTTGTAAGTGCCGGAAAAGGTAAGAACAACCCCCTGGACCGCTCTGCAAATCCCACGTCCGTCGCGGAAAAAGCGAAAAAGCAACAGATGAATCCCAAAATGCTTGCTTCCTTTGTTGACGGTACGAAGACGATGGTTGAGATGACAAGCCTTGGTAATGCAATGGGCTTTGTCCCCGATATTCGCGGAATGCACGGACCCGCGGCGGAACCAAAGACGATACAGAAAGTCTTCGTACCGAAAGAGCACGGTGGTGTTCTGAATAACACCGGTGTCGTTGACTACGCCCTTGGTATTGCCCCCGGCGTCTTCGTTGTTTTTACCACAGAACATCCCAAGCTGGCACGAGATCTTGCATACCTGAGCATGGGTGACGGACCGTACTGGGCACTCTACCGTCCCTACCATTTGACCAGCCTGGAAACACCCATATCCATTGCCCGAGCGGTTCTAAAAGATGAAACAACTATCGCCACCGACTTGCCTCCCGTATGTGAGACCGTGACGTACGCCAAGAAAGATCTTAAAGCCGGAGATACCATCGATACTCTGGGTGGATACACCGTCTATGGGATGATAGAACGAGCCGATGTAGCCGTCAGGGAACAGTTGTTACCTCTCGGGTTGGCACCGGGTTCGGTAGTTACCCGTGATATAAAGGGTGGAGAACCGGTTTCCTACGGTGATGTGCAACTGCTGGAGGGACAGACTATTCTTCACCTCCGCCGTCTGCAGGATCAGCTATTGGGAATTCAGGGGGGGGCGTGAAAAACCTCACCGTTACGATTAAACACACGGTCGGGCTCCACGCCCGGCCGGCGGCCCGGTTCGTCAAAATTGCCAAAGGATTTCAGTCAGATATCACAATCCAGAACATCACTCGCGGAGGCGAGGAAGTGGATGCAAAAAGCCTGGTAAAAGTAATAAAGCTTGCGGCATCGCAGAACCATGAAGTGGCCCTGTCCGTCTCCGGCGACGACGAAGATGCTGCCGTCGCCGCACTGCAGGATTTTTTCACGAATATCCCGGAGACTGAACAGTGACAAAAATTTCGGGTATCCCTGCCGGCAACGGTGTCACCATCGGACCGGTCTTTCGGTACCACCCTGCGGAACCGGAGGTAAAGCGGTGGAACGTTGCTGACTCTCAGAAAGAACTGACACGTTTGGAAGGTCACGTTACTGCAGTTACCGTTCGATTGAGGGAACTGTCCAGGACGCTTGCCAAAACCAGTACAGAAGAGGCGGAGATATTCGATGTTCAGATAGAATTTCTTGATGACCCCACATTCGGTGGAGAAATTCGCAATCGGATTGAGAACGCCAACATCAACGCCGAAGCCGCCGTAAAAGACGTCGTTGACGAGCTGGTCGCGGAGTTCGAGGCGATTGATGATGAGTATTTCCACCAGCGTTCCAACGATATACGCGATCTGGGTACACAGCTGACACGATCTCTCCTGGGCATAGAGGACAGGACTCTGCAATCCATAACGACCCCAGTTATCATTGTCGCTCGAGATTTAAGCCCTTCCGATACAGTCTCTATTAACCGGAACCTGGTACTGGGGCTATGCACCGAAATAGGCAGTGCCACATCACACACGGCTATTCTCTCCCGTAGCATGGGGATCCCCGCAGTAGTCGGTACCGGCCCCGTAGCGGTCGAAGCCGGTGAAACTGTCATACTGGATGGATCCTCCGGCAAGCTTATCCTCTCTCCAGATAGACCGACCATTGAAAAATACCGACGTATCCAAGCGGAAAAGCAGCTACAAACAGAACAACTGCTGGTCGAAACCGGCAAACCGGTTATCACCAAAGATCAGGTGCTCCTGGAAGTTGCGGCAAATGTCGGCAGCCTTGACGACGCCAAACATGCCCGCGAACTCGGTGCCGACGGCATCGGCTTACTCCGAACGGAATTTCTTTTCCTTGATCGCAAGACTCTTCCCGACGAGGATGAACAGTTTCGCATGTACCGTTCAATTGCCGAGGTGTTCGGCAAAAAACCGGTAACGGTGCGGACGCTGGACGTGGGGGGTGACAAGTCCGTTCCGGGAATTCGGATGCCGCCGGAAGAGAACCCATTCCTGGGAAGACGGGCAATACGCCTGTCATTGGCAGAGCCCCTGGTGTTCAGAACACAGTTACGGGCAATTTTGCGCGCCGGCTATGGATACAATATGCGTATCATGTTCCCAATGATCACCACGGCCGACGAGCTGCAGCAGGCACTGGAACAGTTACAGACTGCCCGAAAAGAACTGGACACTCAGGGGGTTGAATACGACACGGACATGAAAGTGGGAATTATGGTTGAAGTCCCATCGGCGGCGATCATCGCGGACCGCCTTGCCGGTTATGTCGA
>JBAYPC010000145.1:0-6916 GCA_041677905.1 Alkalispirochaeta sp.
CCTGGTCGGTAACATGGAAGGTAACACGGAAGGTAAGTGCGGAACACCATCCAACCGACTCACAGTGGGACCACAGCGTTACCGTAGATGTACCGGTCGGCCGTCGCGTATCTTTTTCTCTCCGACTCAACGCCTGCGCACCGGGGACTCCCCGTCAAAGCTGGAACGGTGTGTTCAGAGCAGCATTTTACAACCCGAGAATAATCCGGGCGGACTGAAAGTAAATGGTCAACCCTGCCACGTCAATAACGGTGGCCATCAGTGGTCCGGCCATAACGGTAGGATCAAATCCCAGGCGGTGAATTACCAGCGGCGCCAAAGCGCCGATGATACTGGAAAAGACAACAACAAATATGAGGGCAGATCCAATTGCAACTGCCTGAATCCAGTCTACTCCCGGCGGAAGGTAGACGCTCCTGACCATGATAACCGCGGCAAGGACAATTCCCATCAGAATTCCTACGGCAAGCTCCTTGATTATGATCCTCCCGATATCCCGAAAACGTATCTCTCCGGTCGCCAGACCGCGGATCATAAGGGTTGAACTCTGAGTTCCCGAATTGCCGCCGGTCTGGGTAATAACCGGTACAAACCAGACGAGGAAACCTGCAGCTAACATCAACGGTTCAAAGGCGCTCAAAACATTTGTAGTCAACGTGCCCGCGATCAGAAGAATGATAAGCCAGGGAATCCGTTTTCGTATAAGCTTTCCGATCGACGATTCGGTATAGCGATCTACCGCTCCTCCCATGGCGCCCATTTTGTAGACATCCTCGGTTTGCTCTTCCCGGATTACGTCAATGGCGTCGTCGAAGGTGACAATTCCCAGGAGACGATTGTAGGTATCCACAACGGGAAGGGCGACCAGGCCGTTGGCCTCGAGTGTCCTGGCGACGTCTTCCTGGTGTGCATTGTCGGCGACACTGATGACTTTGTGGGTCATCACTTCATCAATGCGCCGGGAATCATCGGTAAACAGCAGGTCTTTGAGACTGACCACACCCTGGAGACGCTTAAGCGAATCTACCACGTAGATGTAGTAGATCGTCTCCACCTTTCTGGCGTTCGTCCGGATAAAAGCGAGAGCCTGTCCAACGGTGATGTTGGAACGGATAGCCAGATAACGGGTAGTCATTATCCCCGCGGCGTGGTCCTCGTCAAATCGGAGGAGGAATTGCATCTGACTGCGAGCTTCATCGCTCAGGGACTGCCAGACATTTTCCCGGATTTCAGGATTCAACTCCTGGATAATATCTACGAGATCGTCCGGTTCGATTTTTTCAAAAATTTCCCGGGCGTTGTCCAGAGGAAGGTTCTCTATCAGCCACTCCTGATCGGCCGCACCCAGTTCGGTAATCAGTTCCGCTTTCTGTTCAATCGAAAGAAGGAGAAACAGGTTGATCGCCTCTATATCCTTCAGGTCCTCCCATAACTGAACGATATCCTGCCTGGACATATCTGCGACCATTTCCCGCAGTTGCTCATCGTTGAGCTCATGAATGAACTCCCGTAGATTGTCTATCGTACTCTGCATAGGCGGGCCTCCGTGTTTTGGAGCAATTCGTCGTGTCCTACGTCCAGTTTCCCGGAAAGAGGATTTCCGGTTCAAGGACGTGGCCCGTTTCACGATACACCCGATCCCGTACCTCTGTCACCAAATCGCGTATCTCTCGAGCCGTAGCGTTCCCGGTGTTTATGATGATGTTGCCGTGCCTTGGACTTATCTGAGCTCCTCCGCGACGTAATCCCCTCAGACCAAGTCGGTCGATTACCTTGCCTGACGGTTCGCCGATTAACCGGTCGTTCTTGAAAACTGAGCCGGCACATGGTGCGTCAAAATGGCCCTTCCCGCGACGGTCCTCTTCAATCTCTTTCATGCGTTTCCAGAGACCGGTTTCTCCGGATACCGATGAATCGACAGGCGCCAAGAGAAACACAGCTTCGACTATGACCCGTTTTCCATCCTGAAAAGGCGACACTTTGTACCCAAAGTCTGAAGGTTCGGTCCGGTACGTCCCCGGTTCTCCCTCAAGGGTCACGTAGTCAACCGATTCAAGTACCCCGGCGATCTCACCATCGTAACACCTGGCGTTCATCCAGACCGCCCCACCGACGCTGCCCGGCATGGCGTAAATGAAGGCCAGACCCTGAAAGTTGTGATTTGCCGCATAGGCGGCTGCATCGCTGACCGGAAGACCGGCCCCTGCAAAGAGGCGACTGCCCGAATGGTATAGGTTGTTCAGGCCGCCGGTAAGTACCACAAGCCCGGAAATACCGCCGTCACTCACAACGACGTTCGCCCCGCCGCCAAGTACTGTCACCGGTATGTCTGCGGATGTGGCTTTCCGCAGAAGTTCGGCGAGCTGAGATTTGTTGTTGGGAAATGCCGCCGCCTCGGCCGGGCCGCCTACCTTAAAAGTGGTGTACGGGGCCAGCGGTTCATCGAAACGCATGGGTATTTCCAGGTTGAAGTTTTTCACTATGCGCTGTAACGTACCCATGCCTTACCATATCCGATGGTGTACGGCAATTCAATCTTGTTGATTTCAAAATCGTCGATTTTTGAGATCATCGTTAGCGGAAATTTTTACAGGATTCCCTGGTGTCGTGTAACTTCCAGGAGTCTCGATGGTTATTACATGAACAGGGATGAGCAAGTTTTTTTCGAAACAGTCTATAATGATATCTTTCCCCTCCTGTTCAGGGTTGTATACCGCATTCTCGGTGACCAGGAAAGGTCTGAAGAGGTCTGCCATGACGCCTTTATCCGGTTTTTCCAGCACAGCGCATCGCTACCCGATGTTACTCAGGCAAAATACTGGCTCCTCAGGGTGGGTAAGAACCTTGCGTATAACGTCTCGAAACGACGGGGGAGAGAGGCTCACGCAAATCAGCGGGTGTGGCACGAACCACAACGGGTCGACGAAGCCGGTGATACCAGGTTGCTCAGAGAAGAAACGGCTCGGATCGTTCGTCGTGCCGTCAACAATCTCCCAAAGAACTTACGGGACGTGATGGTATTGAAGGAATACGGTAGTCTTTCCTATGGAGAGATCGCCGAAACACTTGGAATAAGTGTCGCTAATGTAAAAGTTCGGGTACATCGGGCCCGAACGCGGCTTGCAAAGGAACTGGAGGAAGGTGATGTTCACATTCCGGAATGACGTCCGCACGGACACGGCCATTTCACGTTATCTTGACGGTGAGATGCTCCCCCATGAACGTTCCTGGACGGAGCAGCGTATTGGCGCGGATCCTGTGATGGAGCGAAGGCTGCGGCAGTTTGAAGCTCTATCCGATGTCCTTTCGTCCCCTCCGCCGGCCGATGTGATCAAAACTGCAGAGGACCGTGTGCGCACCCGATTGGGATGGGAGCTGTCCCGTCGACAGGAAGAAATCGGCGGCGGAACGGTTTTTCGCTGGTGGTATCGTTCCATATCACTGCCGATTCCTCTGGTTGCAGCTGCAGGGGCACTGTTTCTTTTCATGATTCTGGGCCTGGTTTTCGTCTCCGGTTTTGCCTCGACGCCGGTACCGAACCGGACTGTGGCTGATTTGGCCGATTCGCGTTCTCCGGTAAATGTGCAAGTTCAGGTTGGAAGCGCCGAAAGTGATTTGCTTCTACGGTGGCTGGAAGAACAGAACGCCGTCGGGAAGGTGTCGATAGAGCTTCCATCGGACGCGCATTTCCGTTTTCGGGGAGAGCCGGTGCTGATCCGGCCCCGCGCCGGTTTTGATGACCTCACGACCGTTACAGAGGACTTCGATGAGGACTTCGAGATTATTCCCCTGGAGACGACGACCGAATGAGACGGTATTACCGATTTCCTTCGTCTGCGCTCAGGCGGGTATTACTCGGTGTTGCCGTTCTGGCGGTCCTGCCGTCTGTCAAGGGGTTGGGGACACCCGTTGCCGCCCAGGAGTCTCCGGCGGCGCAGGAATTGGATGACTCGCTGAACGCGCTGTTAGAGGGCGCTTTGGCAATTCACATTACCGCACGCATCGTTGACGAAGATCAAAACGAAGATGTCTGGAACATGAACGTGACCCGGGTGACCATAGGGGGACGTTCCGTTCGCGTTCAGATGGAAGGCAGCAACGTCCGAGTGATAGCTGAGTTTACTCCGTACTGGGCAAATGACGAAGAGTTGCTTCTCGTCGCCCAGGGACAGACGTGGTTAAACACCGTCGCCGGAGCCAAACCGGAGTACCGTACGGCCTTTACCACGTTACCTGTACGCCTGGGTGAACCGATCCTCTTTCTTCCGCTTGGCGTGGGAAGTCTCCCTGTTGACACCGACCGATTTGGACGGCTTAATATCGAATTGGAAATCAACGTGGAGCGGTACCAGTCCTGAGTTCCAAACGATCAAACGTATATCTCCCCATTGGAATAACTCTGGTACTTCTGCTTGCCGCAGTGGTGGCTCTTGTTTCGGCAAAACGGGTTCCTTCCATTAGAGATGTTAAACCGAACACCGCTCCTCCCGGCACGACTATTACCGTTTCCGGCAGCGGTTTTTCCCAAGAGGGGCGCCTGGAAATAGATGGTCGTCCCATTCAGCCCAAGGACATACGCAGCTGGACGGACTCACTCATCATTTTTTCGCTACCCGAGGACTCTCGGAGCGGCCTGCTTCGAGTCCAGACCGGTGACGGCGCCAGTAACTCCGTGTTTATCACCAACACCCGGGATATTCCCCGCCATATAGCCGGGCATGGTACTACACTGGACGATCTTCAACCTTCCCGTGGGGCCGTAGGGACCGTAATACGCCTGGTCGGGTCCGGCTTTGGACCACCCGCCGAAGGGGTTGCCGTTGTTTTTTTCTCCGAGAAGGAGACTCGACGGTTTTCGGCGGGGGATATGAGTGTTCACGGATGGACAAACGAAATGGTCGAGCTTGTCCTTCCTGAGGACATACCCGCCGATGAGTACGCCGTATCGGTTGGAGAGTCCGGAAACAGACGTCTTTTTACCGTGGACGATCCGGCCGGCGAGGTGGAACTGGGTGAACCGGTAGGGTACACAATGCGGCAGGAACTGGCGACGGAAGGTATCGGCAGTGATGCCCGAGGTGTCTTCCCTCGACCTCTTTCCCGCCCGGAGCAACCGGATCCCCAACTTCTTCGCGAAACCGCCTTGTCGGTTCCGACGGACGACCCGGTTATAGCCGCCTATCGCTTTGCTCCACTTCCGGATATCGCGGCAGACGGTGATAGACGCGGTGGTGAAGAGGTTCTGCTTGACCGGATTGTACGCGTCGATTTTGTACAGCGGCGATCACTCCGGTGGTCTCTGTCCGACTCCATTGACCGTCGGCTCCTGGAGGACCCCGTTTTTCGGGAGCGCTTTGATGTGTACCTGCAGCCACAAAAGTCAATGAGGTCTTCGGAAGGGGCTATAGAAGAAGTTCTGCGACGGAACATCAAACTGAATCGAGACGTCGGCGCGATCGCCCGAGGTATTCATCTCGTCGTCATCGATCGACTGAACCATGAAGGGGAAGGCGGAAGCCGTGATATCGGCTCTGTCCTTGGAGGTGAGCTTGCGCACCCCGACGCGTATGCTGATCTTGCGGTCGCTCTTGGGCGCCGGGCAGGGATACCGTCACGATTGGTCTATGGTCTGCTTCTGGATGACGTTGGACAGTCAATTCCCCACCGCTGGGTTGAGTTTTTCATACCTGCCGTTGGGTGGGTACCTGCAGATCCTGCTCTTGGCGACGGTGTCTATGCTGATCGTACCACCGCACTGGAAACGTTTTATGGAGACAACCGGCGAACAGGAACTTTCGGTGCCCTTGATGACCGGCGAATTACGCTTGCGGTGGAAGACGCAGAATTACATCAGATTTATCCGGGAGGTGCTCTAATCGAACCGGAAAATTCCTACGCATCCCACGTTCTCCACGTCGAGTTTCCATCACCTGACATTCCGCGGGGAGCAGGAGCACGGTGGTATGCGCCGGTTGTGTCGTCCCAGTTCAATTGACACCCCATTTCCTTTACCCTATGCTCAAGTGATATGAATAGTGTGAATAGTGTGCTGCAGCGGGTCGATCCAGAACTATACGCGGTTATTCAGAAAGAAGAACGGCGACAACGTGAAAAGCTGGAACTTATAGCCAGTGAGAACTTTACCAGTTCCGCTGTTCTGGAGGCGGCAGGAACCGTTTTGACCAACAAGTACGCCGAAGGGTATCCCGGCAAGCGGTACTACGGCGGATGTGAGTATGTCGACCAGGCAGAGAACCTTGCTCGAGATCGGGCGTGTGAGCTTTTCGGTGCGGACCATGCAAACGTGCAGCCCCATTCGGGCAGTCAGGCCAATATGGCCGTATACCTGATGTTGCTCCAGCCGGGAGATACGATTCTCGGGATGGATCTGGCTCATGGGGGCCATTTGACCCACGGATCACCGGTAAACATATCGGGTAAGCTCTACAACATCGTCGGGTATGGCGTTGACCGGGAGACGGAACGGATCGACTACGACAGACTGGCCGAGCTGGCTCGGGAACACCGTCCGCGTCTGATTATCGCCGGTGCATCAGCGTACCCCAGGATTATCGATTTCGTCAGGTTTCGGGAAATTGCGGATGACGTCGGCGCCTACCTCATGACCGACATGGCCCACATCGCCGGTCTGGTCGCCAGTGGTGACCACCCGTCTCCCATCCCCTATTCCCATTTTACCACCACAACAACGCACAAGACCCTCCGAGGCCCTCGGGGAGGAATGGTTCTAATCGGCAAGGACGGTGAAAACACCATCGGTGCCGTTGCTCCCAAGTCAGGTCGCACCAAACAGTGGTCCGAACTGCTCGATTCGGCGGTCATGCCGGGTATTCAGGGTGGACCACTCATGCATATTATTGCCGCCAAGGCGGTGGCTTTTCGGGAAGCACTGGAC
>JBAYPC010000146.1:0-6878 GCA_041677905.1 Alkalispirochaeta sp.
AGCTACAACCGCATCGTCTCAGTCACCTTCCGCCGCCGAGACACCTGACACACCGCACCACATCCCCCACACGACCACCCATCACCATCTTCCAATCCATTTTTTAGATTGAACCCGAGGGTTCTGCCGTGCCCATCACCCCTTCTTCAGGTGATACGACTTCGGGCGCGTTACGTTGTAGTAACCTATCTCCGACAGCGTTCCCCCCTTACCCGTGTTCTTGCACCCAGACCAGCACAGCCCCGGATCAACGTAATCCGCCCGGTTCATGAAGACCGTCCCCACCTCAAGCTCCGACCCCAAAGCCGCAGCGGCATCGGCGTCACTCGTCCAAATCGAAGCGGTCAGCCCGTAGACACTGTCGTTTATCAGCCGGATCGCCTCCCCATCGTCCTTCACCGGCATTATCCCCACCACCGGACCAAAAGTCTCCTCCACCATAACCGTCATCGAGTGGTTCACATCTACCAGAATTTGCGGCGCCAGATAGGCACTCTTCCCGTCATCGGCTGCAAAGAGCGCCGGGTCAACCAGCCCCCGGGCACCGTCGGCAACAGCCTCGGAAATGTGCTTTCGGGCCACATCTGCAAACCGGCGATGCGCCATAGGACCAATAGACGTCTCCTCGTCCAGGGGTGAACCCAGGACGTAACCGGACACAAGCTCCACCGACTTCGCCACAAATTCGTCAAAGAGAGCCTCAGCAACGTAGATCCGTTCAATACCGCAGCAGGACTGACCGGAGTTGTACATTGCCGCGTCCATCAGCCCCGCAACAGCCCCATCCAGGTCGGCGTCCGCCCTGACGTAGGCGCCGTCCTTGCCGCCCAGCTCCAGCCCCACCGGTAAAAACGTTCCCGCCGCGGCCCCTTCAATCAGCCGGCCCGCCCCCACCGACCCGGTGAAGTTTACAAAGTCCACACTCCGGGCCGAGATCATACCCAGCGTCGTCTCGTGACTCAGATAGGCGTTCTGGAATACCTCACCGGGAACACCGGCCTCTCTAAACGCCCGCTCCAGCCGTTCTCCCACCAAAGGCGTCTGACTGGAGGGCTTGATAATCACCGCGTTACCCGCAATGAGGGCGGGAACAACTGAGTTTATGGCGGTCATGTAGGGGTAGTTCCAGGGCGCTATGACAAACCCCACCCCCAGCGGTTCCCGAACAAGCCGCCGTTCAAAGACCTCGCCCGCCTCGACCACCGTCGGTTTCAAAACCGCCTCGGCTATACCGGCCATATAGGTGGAACGTTCATTGACTCCGCGAAACTCACCCCCGTAGCGCACCGGACGGCCCATCATCCACGCCAGTTCGGGAACCGCTTCCGCATCCGCTTCGCCAAGACGTCGAATACCATCCTGCACCAGGGCTATCCGCTCGGCAAGACTCCTTCGCGCCCAATCCCGTTGACCCTTCCGCGCCCGAGAGACCACCTTCTGTACGTCCGAATCACCAAGAGCCGGCCGTTCTGCGTAGACCGAACCGTCTACCGGAGAAATACATCGAATCATCTGCGCCATGGAGCCTCCTTGACTCTGAACAACACGGTGGTCTCAACTCTCTTTCGTCGCCGAACGGGAGTACAACGTGGTTACCGCAAGAACAGAGGTAACCACAATAAGCAGAAAAGAAATCGCATTGATGACCGGCGTGGAACCGTCACGAACCTGAAGGTACAGGTTGATCGGCAGCGTTGCCCGGGAACCTACCAGAAATATGGTGGTGTTGAAGTTTTCAAAAGACATCAGAAAGCCGACGGCAAAACCGCCGACAATAGAAGGCCGCAGGTACTTGAGGGTTATGTACCAGATCACCTCAAAGCGGTTTGCCCCCAGGTTGTAGGCCGCCTCCTCCAGAGTGCGGTCAAACTTCCGCAGCCGCGCCATGACGACCAGCGTAACAATCGTCGTTATAAACGAGAACTGTCCCAACACAACCAACCAGAATCCCGGGGAAAGAAGCTGCATATCAAATCCAAGGTGCGTCTCCAGAAAGAGACCAACCGTATTGGCAAAAAGCAGAATCGAGATTCCCAAGATGACCCCCGGAATGACCAGAGGAGCGATCATCAGGAAGTAAAGCGCCGTCTTGAACCGAAAATCTTCCTGTTCAAAGAGAAATGCCGCCAGCGTCCCCACCACGGTCGACAGAGAGGCTACCGCCAGAGCCACGCGGATGGAGGTGCGGATACTCCGCAGGTTTGACGCGTCGTGAAATATCCCGATCTTTTTGGGACCGCGCCCGACAAACCAGTCCAGGGTAAACCCCTGCCACGGCAGCGCGGGAAACATGGAGTCGTTAAAGGCGAGAACCATCGTGACAACCAGCGGTGCAAAGAGAAAGACAAAGTACGCGGCGATAAAGACCTTGAAACCGATTGTGTAACTACGAGAATTCGGCAGCGACCTGATCATGTGATCACCTTCTTCCAGTCTTGACCGGTAACCTTTAACGCCGCCCAGATAATGGCGGATGAAAGAAGCAGCAGCAGAAAGCCGAAGGCCGCCCCCTGGTTCCAGTTAAAATAGACTATCATCTGGTTGTAGATCTGCTCGGTAAACCAGAGTGAGTTCTTGCCGCCCATGAGATTCGGTGTCAGATAACTGCCCAGAACCAGCATGAACACGATAATACTGCCCGACATGATCCCGGGCATACAGTAGGGGATGATGATCGTCCGCCAGATCGTGATCTTTCCGGCGCCCAGGTCGTGGGCCGCCTCGATCAGTGAATCATCCAGACTTTCCATCACACCGATAATGGGTACAATCATGAAGAGCATCGTCGTGTACACCAGCCCCATGACCATCGTCACGTCGTTGTAAAGCATTTCTACCGGTTTATCCAACAGTCCAACCCCCGTAAGAAAGTGGTTCAGGACACCACTCTCCCGAAGCAGGATCATCCATCCGTAAACCCGAACCAGTTCACTCACCCAAAACGGTATAAGGATAAAAATCAGCAACAGACCCGAGGCTCGCGGTCGCACCACTTTAGTAATGTAAAACGCCACCGGCAACGCGATGGTAATTACAACAAAAGTTACCAGAAGGGCGTACCCGGCGGTACGGACGAAGGTGAGCCAGTAGATCGGTTCAGAAAAGAACGCTCCGTAATGACGCAGGGTAAAACCGGAGTCTCCGTAGTAGTCCGTGCCGACCAGAGACATCCGCAGCAGCTCTATTTGGGGGAGGACAATCAAAAAGAAAAGCCAGAGAAATACGGGAACAAAGAAGACAAAAAACCCCCACCGGACCTTTCGTTTCTTAGATGTCATCATAGAACTTCACTTCCATACGAGGAAAGCAGACGGCGCTACCGGGATGCCATCCGATAGTGAGGTGATCACCGCGACGGATGTGATCGTACCGCCGGTTCTGGGGAAGGGTAACGGTCAGTTCCTGATGCCCTCCCTGGGGAGTCATCAGAAGTTGACTGTTGCCGCCGTCGAAGAGAAACGCCTTGACGACGCACTCCATGCGGTTCAACTCCGCTTCCCCGTCATCGGGATTGATGACAATTGCCTCAGGCCGAATAAACATATCGTACTCAACGTCGTCACCGGCCAGGTCGTAGGTTCCGCCGACGCGATAGGACATCCCGTTTTCATACCCCGCCGAGTACCACTCACCGTCACTTTCGGCCGGCCCGTCACCTTTGGCCTGCCCTTCACCTTTGGCCGACCCGTCACCTTTACTCAGCAAGACGGGAAGCTTGTTGTTATTTCCGACAAACTGGGCGACAAACGATGATGCCGGAGAGTAGTACAGCTCTTGAGGCGTACCGATCTGTTCAAATTGCCCACTGTTCATGACGGCTACGTGGTCACTCATCACCATCGCCTCGGACTGATCGTGGGTAATGTACACAAAGGTCGTGCCTACCATAGCCTGAAGCTTTTTCAGCTCTACCTTCATGTGCTCCCGCAGTTTGGCATCAAGCGCCCCCAGCGGTTCATCAAGAAGAAGAACACTCGGTTCGAGAACAAGGCACCGGGCAATGGCAATGCGCTGTTTCTGCCCCCCCGACAACTGGTTTATCTTCTTCTCGCCGTGTTCCGGAAGACCGACCCGCTCCAGAATTGAGTTGACCTTCTCTTTTACCACCCGATCAGGCTCTTTCCGGCGTCGCAGTCCAAAGGCGATGTTTTCAAAGACATTCATCATGGGAAAGAGCGCCAGGTGCTGAAAGACAAGGTTGACCGGACGCAAATTAGGTGGAACGTCGGTCATGTCCTTATCACGGATTTTTATCATCCCTTCGGTGGGTTCATAGAAACCCGCGATCATCCGCAATAGCGTCGTTTTGCCGCAACCGGACGGCCCGAGAATAGAAAAGAACTTTCCGTCTTCCACATCAAAAGAGACGCTGTTGACGGCGGTAAACTCTCCAAAACGCTTAGTAAGGTTCCGGACGGATAGAGCATTTTGCATGTTGCTGATCACCTCACGTCATGGCGGTGTCGGAAGCTGACCGGCGACGTCCGTCGCCGGTCAGTACAGTCAATTCGCGGCTTTTACCCGATCGAGGGTCCGACCTTCCATCTCTTCCAGTCCCGGAGGTACCGGGGGATACCAGTGGATTTCAGCCAGAACCTCCGGCGGGAGGCCCCGCTCAAAGTTTGCCTTGATATCCGGATCAAGGTACTTCACCGCGTCTTTAGAGGCAGTACCGTACGTTTCGGCATTGGTGAAAACCGCCGCGTTTTCCGGGCGGAGCATGAAGTTGATGAACGCGTACGCCGCATCAAGGTTTTCGCTCTTTGCAGGAATGGCAAAGGTGTCTACCCACGCCAGTGCCCCGCTTTCGGGAGCGTAGTAGTCGATATTGGGATTCTCTTCGTGCAGTTTCCATCCCGCCTGTTCCCAGGCCATGGCAAGCCAGACTTCCCCAGCTCGCATCGACTCAAGCAGCTGGTCGCCGTTGGTCCAGTAGTTCTGAACGACAGGCTTACCCTTGATCAGCGTCTTCTCTACCTCATTAAGAAATTTTTGATAGGCGTCGGGGTCGTCATAGAGGGCAAATGGATCGTATCCCAGGGCAAACCCCATGCCGATAAGGGTCGGCCGGCGCAGGCGGTACGAAACACGGCCGGTGTACTTCGGATCCAGAAGATCCGTATAGTCCGTCGCATCCGGTGCAAATTCGCGGTTGATGATAAGTCCCGACGTTCCGTAGATATGCGGCACCGCATGGGGTTTACCGTTCACCAGGGTATTGGCCTTCACCGCCTGGAGCAAAGAAGGATCAATCTGGGTTTCATCGACCCGGGAATAGTCGATGGGCTGGTACAGTCCGTACTGAGCCACCACCGACGAAATCCGGTCCTGTGAAGGCTGGGCAAGGTCAAACCCACCGCCCCGAGTCGCTCGCAACTTTGAGATCATCTCCTCGTTGTTGCTCAAGGTAATCTCAACTTTGTACCCCGTCTCGGCCTCAAACTTGTCGACGAGAACCTGAGGAGCGTACCCGGACCACGTTATCACCCGGAGCACCTCGTTCTTTTTACCCTCCTCGGCGCTACCCGTTGCGAACACACCGGCGGTCACAACCACCAGTATCATCAGAACAGCCAAACTTCGTCTCATTACAACCTCCCTTTGAGCCACGCGGGCTACCTCCATTACAGATGTAGTGAACAGATCACCACTTTTTGTACATCCCTTTCCGACATGTACAGAACTATAATACACCCACCTACGGGATAAAGACAGAAAAATGAACGGGTGTGAAATCACGTGTAAAAGAAGTTCACCAGACACCGGCACAGCGACACAGCGACGATCAGCTTGACAGGAATGTCCCGATATTCTATACGGCCAATAGCTATGAACAACCGAAAACCAGACCTGTTCCCCTTTGCCCGGCGCCCTCTGCTCTTCGGACATCGGGGATGCTCCGGTGCGGCGCCGGAAAACACGATACCCGCTTTTCAGAAGATCCTTGACAACGGCATTCCCGGCGTGGAACTGGACGTGCAGCTGTGCCGGACCGGAGAGCTGGTTGTCCTGCACGACTCCAGTCTCAAACGGACTACGGGGCTTGACCAAGATGTGGTCGAAACTGATTTCACGACGGTCCGGGCACTGGATGCAGGCTCGTGGTTTGGCCCGGAATTTTCCGGAGAGAAAATACCCCTCTTCGACGAAGTGATCGACCTTCTGGGGAACTCGGTGTACTACGACATCGAAATCAAGGACCAGAACCGGAGAGACGGGGAGCTGGAACGGGCCGTTGTCGATACCATTCACCGGCGGGGGCTTGCCGAACACGCTCTTGTCTCGTCGTTCTCACCCTTTTCAATCCGCACAGTCCGCCGACAGGACCCGGCGATTCAAACCGGCTACATCTACACCAAGTACCCCGGTTTTCCATGGTACTTCAACCGCGGTGCAGGCCACCTCCTGTGCAGCCCCGATATTATCAAACCGAATCGCCACCGCCTGAGTCGCTGGACCGTCCTCTGGAAGAAAAACGTCCTCGGATTTCCCCTGGTCACCTGGACCGAAGACGATCCGGAAGTCGCCGAAGCATATCTGAACCTTGGCCTGGACGGGTTGATTTCCAACGTGCCTGAGCGGATGCTGTCGTTTATCACACCTCGGTGGGCTTCAGCGGAGCACACCCAGCCTTACCGTCTTGGTGAGTAACTTCGTCCCTCCAACGCCGCATCAAGAATGTCACGCAGGTCCTCCGGCGTACACGGCCGGGCGTTGGTCCGATGACAAGGATCCTGGTACGCCTTCTCTATCACCTCATCCAGTTTTGCCCCGTCCAGTTTTTCCCGGGACACTCCGGCTGCCCTCAAAGACTCGGGAATACCGATGCGACCGTTCAACGCCCGGACCTGTTCAACCGCCGTCCGGGCGGATTCCGC
>JBAYPC010000147.1:0-6858 GCA_041677905.1 Alkalispirochaeta sp.
AAACTGCCCGGCTTATGCACGTGGGAGATGTGGAGTACACCGCTGCCGGTATCGTTCTGGCGGACACCTATAACAACAGCCTGCGGATCATCACTGATGGGACTGTCCGGACGATCAGCCGGAACTTGAACGAGCCGAAGGCGCTGGCAACCGACGGGGACCGTATCTGGATTGCCGACACTAACAACCACCGGATCGTCCGGACGGACCTGGGCCGGATTGTCGCGGGAAGTGGCGAGGTTGATACGGTGAGTCTGAGGCCCGGCGGCACCGGAGGTGCCGCCGGACTCCCCGGTGACGGCAACGCCCCCTTGAGCTTCCGGCAGGATCTGGCCGAGGGCAGCCTGCGGCTGGAGATAGAGCTTCCTGCCGGGCACAAGCTCAACGAAGAGAGCCCCAACTCTATGGTCTTTCGCTCTGCCGGGGGGGATGAGGTGGTGCTGCCGGTACAAAGTGCCGGGACGGAGAAGCAGGTTGTAACCGTTCCGTGGAAGATGCTGAGTGAGGCCGGTGTCCTTGACCCTGCGGCGGGACGACAGAGTCTCATTGTGGAGAGCTGGCTCTACTACTGTCGGCAGGACAACGAGGAGGTGTGCCGCTTCTTCTCTACGGAGGTGCAGCTGCTTCTGGAAGCGGGGGCCGGCGGCGCGGGTTCCCGCGCCGCCGGGCAGCCCCCCGCCGGGGAGATTCCCGACGCTGTCGTCCCGCTGGTTGTAGGTTAGGCCGGGGGGCGGGCCGTCCCCGATGGGCGTGCTGAGCCGGGACGGGCGGACCTTTTGTGGTGTGCGCCCCGGTAACGCGTAGTTCAACAGAATTCTTCTCTTGTACTTTCTTGAGAGTCCGGTTGGGTAGTATATTTCGTTGTGCGAACGGTGTGGGGTCTGTCAGGGACGAGGGAGGTATAGATGAAACTAACGAGTCTGCTTGACCCGGATTTTATTGAGATTGGGGTGTCTGTTGGGTCGGTGGCGGAGGCGGTTGACCGGATTGTGGATGCGTTCCATTTGAGTTACCACTTTGTGCACAGTAAGGATAAGATTCTGGCGGCGATTCATGAGCGGGAGAGTCTGGGGGGGACTCAGTTCAAGACGGGGCTGGCGTTGCCGCACGCCCGTTTTGAGGGGTTTAACGATGTTCTTATCGGTATCTGTGTTCCCCAAAGGCCGATTGCTACTGAGGCGGGGCCGATCCGGTTTGTTGTGGTTATTCTGACGGAGAAGACCGGTTCTGATCTCTATCTGCAGACGATTGCCGCGTTCACTCGTCTTTCCAGGAACAAGGAGCTTTTTGACCGTCTCTGTGCTGTGGGCGGTAAGCGGGAGCTTCTGTCTCTTCTTGAGGGTATTGAGGTCAAGAAGGAGGTTACGGTGGCGGATATCATGTCCGACCACCGGGAAACGGTTCTTCCGGGGGCGTCTGTCCGGGAGGCGGCGGATATTCTGTACAAGAGCAAGAGCAGTTACCTTCCGGTTGTGGACGAGAAGGGCGCCTTTGTGGGCGAGATTACGGTCCACGAACTGTTGCGGATCGGGATTCCCGATTACGCGATTAAAATTGGCAGTCTGAGATTTCTCTCGTCTTTTGCGCCCTTTGAGGAGTTTTTGCGTCGGGAGGACAGTATTCGGATAGGGGAGGTTATGGTTGAACCGGAAGCGGTGCTGGAGGAGCAGAGTTCGCTCGCCGAGGCGGCGCTGCTTTTGACGAAGCATAAACGTCGTCACCTTCCGGTGTTGAGGGAGGGGAAGCTTGTCGGTGTTCTGAGTTTCATGGACCTTCTGAACCGGGTGATCAGGGGGTAGGTATGGATTTTATTACGATAGCAGCGGTAGTTGTCTTTCTTCTTATCTACGCTTTAATCTCCTTTGAACTCATCAACAAGACGGTGGCCGTACTTCTGGGGGCGAGTATCTATCTCCTGGCTCATGTGCTGAATCAGGAGCGGGCCTTTGAGATGGTCGACTGGAACGTCATTTTTCTGCTGGTTGGGATGATGATCATCGTCGGTATAACGAAGCAGACCGGGGTGTTCGAGTTTATCGCCATTCGAACGGCGAAAGCGGCCAAGGGTGAACCGGTGATAATCCTCGTTGCCATGATGTTCATAACGGCGTTTCTCTCGGCCTTTCTGGACAATGTGACGACGATTCTGATTCTGACTCCGGTGAGTATATTGATCGCCGTCGAGCTGGGGTTATCGCCGGTTCCCTTTATTATCAGCCAGGCGGTCGCTTCCAATATTGGGGGTACGGCAACTCTGATAGGAGATCCGCCGAACATCATGATCGGGAGTGCTGCCGATCTCTCTTTTACCGATTTTCTGGTCAGTCTGGGTCCGGTGGTGCTGGTCTCTCTGGTGGTGGTGGCGGCGATTTTTATGGTGTTTTTTCGCAAGCGGCTGCGGGTTGGAAACGACCGGAAGGCGCGGATCATGGAGTTTGACGTCTCCCGTTCCATCAAGAACCGTCCGTTGCTGGTTAAGTCTTTGAGTGTTCTGGGGCTGGTTATCTTCGGTTTTCTGGTTCACGGGGCGGTCGACGTGGAACCGGCCACTATCGCCATTGCCGGGGCGTCGGTACTGATGCTTCTGGCCGAGCGGCACGAGACGGACGCGTTTTTCGATGAGGTTGAGTGGGGGACGATTTTCTTCTTTATCGGGCTCTTTATCCTTGTGGGGGGTCTGGTGGAGTTGGGGGTTATCAAGCGGCTGTCGCAGCTGGTTTTGACGGCAACGAAGGGAAACGTGGAGCTCACCGGTTTTTCGATTCTCTGGGCTTCGGGTCTTCTCTCTTCGTTTCTCGACAATATCCCCTATGTGGCGACGATGATTCCTCTCTTGCAGGATATGGCTCCGCAGATCGGGCCCGATAAAATGGAACCGATCTGGTGGGCTCTCTCTATGGGAGCCTGTTTCGGCGGCAACGGGACGCTTATCGGGGCGTCTGCCAATGTGGTCAGCGCCGGTATCGCCGGTAAAAGTGGGTACAAGATCTCGTTTCTGCAGTTTACGAAATACGGCTTTCTTATCATGCTTCTCACGCTGCTGATAGCGTCAGGGGACCTGGTGGTACGGTTTTTTATGTGAAGAGGGGGACGGTATGAACATTGCATTTCTGGACGCGGGAACGATGGATCTGGGCGGGGATATGGACTTTTCGGGGTTGCCGGGGCTGGGGACGTACACGGCATATGAGGCGACGGCGCCGGAAGAGGTGGTGACCCGTGGTGAGGGGATGGATGTGCTGGTGGTCAACAAGGTGCGGGTCGGGCGCCGGGAGATGGAGGCGCTGCCTGGGCTGAAGCACATCGCGGTGATCGCCGCAGGGGTGGACAACGTGGATGTTGCGGCGGCGGAGGAGCGGGGTATCCGGGTGACGAATGTAGGGGGCTACGGGAAGTACACGGTGCCGCAGCAGGCGTTTGCCTTGATTCTGGCGCTGGCGAGTCGGATTGTGCATTATGCGGACGATGTTGATCGGGGGGACTGGCAGAAGTCGTCGAGTTTTACGCTGTTGCGGTACCCTACGTTTGAACTGGCAGGGAAGACGCTGGGGATTATCGGCTTTGGGTCTATTGGCCGGGGGGCGGCGGAGATCGCTGTGGGGTTTCGCATGGGGGTGCGGGTCTACGACCGGTTTCCCTTTGAGTACCCGCCGTATGAAAATGAACCGCTGGAGGCGGTGCTGAAGGGGGCTGATGTGGTGACGATTCACGCTCCCTTGACCGAGGAGACCCGGAATCTGATCGGTGCCGATGAGCTGGGGATGATGAAAAAGGGTGCTCTTCTGGTGAACACCGGTCGGGGCGGTATTGTGGATGAAGCGGCACTGCTTCAGTCGCTGGAGTCGGGCCATCTGGGTGGTGCCGGGCTGGACGTGCTTGCCCAGGAGCCCCCGGGGGACAATCTGTTGATTAACCGGCGGGACCTCAATCTGATTATCACACCCCACTCGGCGTGGTCCGCCCGGGAAGCTCGGCAGCGTCTGATAGACGGTGTGGTGGACAACATCCGTTCGTGGCAGGCCGGCGGGCGGCGGAACGCGGTGGTCTAGCCGGCGGGAGAGGTGGTGAGATTTTGGAAGAACCGGTTCGATTACGTGTCAATTCGATTACGTGTCAAGTTGACAAGTAACGGAGCCGAGGACAATAATACTTGACAACTTGTCATCTACGCGTATAGTTGAAGTATGAAAACATTACCTGTAGGTGAGCTCAAGGCCAATTTCTCCGAGGTCATCGATGACGTCCGAGCCGGCGAAAAAATAATCATCACCTATGGAAAGAAGAAAGAAAATGTCGCCGTTCTTATTCCGTATTCATCCTGGAAGAAAAAGAACTCAATAACACTTGGTCTTCTGAAAGAAAAAAAGCTCAAAATTGCCGATGACTTTGAAATGACTGAAGAAGAGCTCCTCGGTTCATGAACTACCTTCTCGATACGCACTACATTCTATGGGCATTATTCGAACCTGAAAAGATATCTGAAAACGTGCGGGTTATTTTTCAAAGTGAAGAGCACAGAAAATGCGTCTCCGGAGTCAATTTATGGGAAATTTCACTTAAATACTCTTTGGGGAAACTTGAATTTGAAAATTTGAATCCGGAGCAGATTGCTGAAAAAATCGACGAGTCGGGATTTGTCCTGCTTCAGGTAAGAAATGAGGATTTGCTCACCTATTATCAACTTCCGAAGAAAGAGAACCACAGGGACCCTTTTGACAGAATGTTGATATGGCAGGCTATCAAAGGTGGACTGACTTTTATTTCTCGGGATACCAAAGTAGAGCAGTACATAGAAAACGGTTTGAAGGTGATCGTCGGTACCTAACGCCGCAGGCGGCATGCGCCCAGGGTTTGATCAGAAAAAGCGTTCTAATATCTCGGCGATGGCACCGTCATCGGAGGTTCGTTCCAGGACTACGTCGGCGGCGTCTTTGAGGGTGTCGACGGCGTTGGCGACGGCGGCGCCCAGCCCGGCGGCCTGGATCATCTCGATGTCGTTGTAGCTGTCACCGACTGCGATTGTCTCTTCGATGGGGATGTTGAGGTGGGCGGCGAGGCGGGTGAGGGCTCCGCCTTTGCTGGCCTGGGCGTTTACTATTTCCATGTACTGCGGTTTTGAGCGGGTGACGCGAAAGCGTCCCTTGCTGCGGGCGGTCAAGGCGGCGATGTGGGTTTCAATGGTTGCCGGGTCGTCTATACCGAGCATTTTGGGTGTACTGGCGCCTACGGTTTTACTCAGGTCGGCGGTGAGGACCAGGGGCATTTCGGCGGATTGGGCGTAGTCGGCTCCGTATTGTCCGGCGTTTTTACCAAGTCCGCTGGCGTAGATGGTGCCGTGGGCGTAGCCCTGGAGGTGGAGTTTGTGTTCGTCGGCGTAGGCAACGATGTCCTGGATGCTTTCGGCGGAGAGGGGCCATTCAAAGAGGAGTGTGCCCGACTTGGCGGTGGTCACCTGGGCGCCGTTGTAGGAGATAATATACTCGTCGTCTGCCAGGGTAACGATATGGGCCGCCACGCGCTGGATGCTTTCGGTGGCGCGGCCGGAGCTGAATACGACGGTGATGCTTCGGTTGTGGAGTTCTTCCAGGGCCCGGCGGTTGACCTCGGGCAGGGTGCCGTCGGCGGCGAGGATGGTGTCGTCTATATCGGTTGCAAGTAATCGGTACATGGTGATGAGTGTACGTGTACGGTTAGTCTCAGGCAAGCAGGGTGTTGGCGACAGACGGCGCGTGCGTGGACGGCCGGGGCAGTTCCGGGTACGATTCGGCTATGACCGCAGAAGGACTGATCGTAAAAATGCCGGTGACGCTTACCAACGGAACGGCGCGGTACCGTCTCAGGCTGGAGCAGCCGCGTCCGTCGGCCGGGGCCGAACCGGCGGGGGTAGAAGAAATCGAACTGAATGATCTGGTGGGGCACTCTCTGACCGTAGTTCACTCCGGCGGATATACCTGCACGCGCTGCGGACGGGCTGCAAGCAAGCTCTTCGGAGACGGTTTTTGCTATCCCTGTTTCCGGGACGCCCCCGAGGCGGCGGAGTGCATCGTCAAACCGGAGCTGTGTGAGGCCCATCTGGGCGGAGGTCGGGACCCCCAGTGGGAACAGGACCACCACAATCAGCCTCACGTTGTCTATCTTGCCGTTACCAGCGCGGTGAAGGTCGGGGTTACCCGCTCTACCCAGGTGCCAACACGGTGGATAGACCAGGGTGCGGCGTGGGCGGTCCGCATCGCCCGGGTTCCCTACCGGCAGTTGGCGGGCCGCATTGAGGTTTCTCTGAAAGCGCTGTTTACCGACCGGACCGCCTGGCAGCGGATGCTCAAGGGCGAGACTCAGGAGGGCGTGGATATCGGTGCAGAAGTAGAGAAGGTGCGGGACTATCTGGCGGGCACCGATCTGGAGCAGTATTTGATCGGGCCGGATGAACTTGAACGGGTCGACATCGCCTATCCGGTGCGGACGGCACCGGTGAAGGTCCGCTCCACGGGGTTGCAGAAAGCGCCGGTCATCACGTCAACTCTGGAGGGTATTCGGGGGCAGTACCTCATATTTGAGGATGGTGTGGTGATGAACATGCGGCGCCATTCAGGATTTGTCGTGCAGGTGAGGGTGTGAGCCGTTGCGTGTGTCGTTAGCGTGTGACGGCGGCGAGAATTGCTGCGGTTTCGGGGATTTCCCGTAGGCTTCGACAGAAGTCTTTCCAGGGGCCGGCGTTGTAGTGTTCCCGCTCTCGGAGCACCGTGGCCAGGGTCTCCATGGTGGTGTGGGCGAGGCCCGTCCTTATAAAGCTCTCGGGCAACTGGGACCGTAAGGCGGCGCGGTTTCCCGCTGTAACAAGCCCGTTCAGGTGGGCCAGAA
>JBAYPC010000148.1:0-6804 GCA_041677905.1 Alkalispirochaeta sp.
CTTGCACCCGGCGTTCCGCGCCGTTTCGACGTCGACCTCAGAATCACCGACAAACCAGCAGTTCTCCGGCGCCAACCCCGCTTCGGACAGAATCATCAACGTTCCCGCCGGATCGGGCTTGCGGGGAATATCATCGCGTTGCCCAAGAACCTCCGCAAAAGGGACATCCGGAAACATGGCGGAAATCACCGCCCGGGCGATCCCGTGGGGTTTGTTAGTGTGGACAAGCAGGACAAACCCCGCCGCATCCAGATCGTGCAGCAGTTCGGGAATTCCCGGATAGGGAACGGTGTCTTTCACAGGATCACCCTGCAGAAACACCTTGAACTCCCCTGTCAGCTCTTTGACGACAGATTCGGACTCCCCATCGTCCGGAGGCAGCGAGCGCCTTACCGTTTCGGTCAACCCCCACCCCACCCGGTCCCGATAGTCTTCTACCGGAGCGGGTTCGTAACCCCGCGCTGCAAGGACCGCGTTCATTGCCCGTGCAATATCACCAATGGTGTCCAGTATCGTCCCATCCAAGTCAAATACGGCCGATTTTTTATTCACGCCGTAACGGTACCGCCTTGCCCCGCCGTAGGTCAATTAGTCACCCGGCCGCGCACGGGCCGCGCCCCAGCCCCCACCCGTAGTGACATAGCCAACCGACTCGGTTACACTCCACCCCCCGATGGAAAACCTCCTTAAACAACTGAACAAACAACAACGGGAAGCGGTTACCACAATCTATGGCCCCCTCCTGATCATCGCCGGTGCCGGCAGCGGCAAGACCAACGTCATCACCACTCGCATCGCCTACATGATCAACCAGGGCATCGACCCCGCATCCATACTGTCCATGACCTTCACCAACAAAGCCGCCGGAGAAATGGCCGAACGCGTCAAAGAGCTGCTCGCCCACCTGGAATCGGCCCAGGCCAACCCAACCAATCAGGCCAACCCAACCTCCTCAACCAACCCATCCAACCGGTCCGGCCAGGCCTCCCAGGCCAACCCGCCCACAAAAGCCGCAGCAAAAACCGCAGCCCAGGCAACAGCAAAAGCCACCGCCAAGGCCCTCACAATCAGCACCTTCCACGCCTTCGGCCTTTCCATGCTCCGCCGCTACGGCCGCCTCCTGGGCTACCGCCCCAACTTCACCGTCTACGACTCAGGCGACCAGATCGCCCTCTTAAAAGAAGCCGCCCGAGAACTGAAAATCGCCCCGGAAGACCTGGACATCTTCCAGGTCCTGCAACTCTTTTCCGGCATCAAGACAGAGCGCATCACCTGGAACGACCCACGGTGGTACGACATGCTCGCCGACCTCAACGGCAGCAGCGACGGCCCCAGCCCACCCGGCATCTCCACCTTCCAGAAACTCTACCAGAGCTACCAGGAACACCTGGTCACCTTCAACGCCGTCGACTTCGACGACCTCATCGTTCAGCCCCTCAACCTCCTCCGGGACAACCCAAAAGTACGCGCCCACTACGCAGACCGCTACCGCTACATCATGGTCGACGAGTTCCAGGACACCAGTACCATCCAGTACCACGTCCTCTACCAGCTCGCCCGGGAGTGGCAGAACGTCTGCGTCGTCGGCGACGACGACCAGTCCATCTACAGCTGGCGAGGCGCCGACTACAGCAACCTGGAGAGCTTTGAACGAGACTTCCCCGGCGTCCGTGAGATCAAACTGGAACGCAACTACCGCTCCACCGGACATATCCTCAGCGCCGCCAACGCAGTCATCGCAAACAACACTAACCGGAAAATAAAAGAACTCTGGACCCACATCACCACCGGCAACCCCGTAGAACTCTCCTTCCCCGAAACAGACGACGCCGAAGCGACCTTTATAGCCGAGAAGATAAAACTACTGACCTACCAGGAAAGCCTCAGCTACGACGCCTTCGGAATACTCATCAGAACCAACAGCCAGGCCCGACAGATAGAAGAAGCCCTCCTGGAAGCCGACATCCCCTACCGCATGTCCGGCGGCCAGAGCTTCTTCCAGCGCAAAGAGATCAAAGACATCGCCGGCTACATGCGCGTCGTCCTCAACCCCGACGACAACGTCAACCTCCTGCGTACCATCAACACCCCCCGCCGCGGCATCGGACGACGCACCGTGGAACAACTCCACACCATCGCAGAAGAACACAAAATATCCCTCTACTCCGCCATAAACCTCGTCATCCACGACCAGCTCCCCCCGGACCAGCACACCATCGGCAAAAACACCGTCACAAACCTCCGGGACTACATCGAACTCATCGAACACTACCAGGAACGCTTCGCCGACACCAAACACATCGCCGCCACAACCGAACGCCTGGTAACCCAACTCGACTACTGGGGCTACCTCGTCCAGGAGTTTCAGAAAAGCGAACGCGCCGCCAAAGCAAAGTGGAAAAACATCGGCTTCTTCATCCGGTCAATCGACCGCTACGAGACCAACCCCGACATCCTCGAACCCACCCTCCAGGGATACCTCAACCGCATCAGCCTCCAAGTCCGAGACGAACTCAGCAGCGACGCCGACCAAGGCAGCGTCCACCTCATGACCATCCACGCCGCCAAAGGCCTCGAGTACGACAACGTCTTCCTCGCCGGAGTAGAAGACGGACTCATCCCCCACCAGCGCAGCACCGAAGAAAACAACGGCAACGTCGAAGAAGAACGCCGCCTCTTTTACGTCGCCATCACCCGCGCCCGCCAACGCCTCTTCATGACCAGCTGCCGCCGCCGCCACATCCAGAATGAAACCGTCGAAAGCTCCCCCTCACCCTTCCTCGAAGAAATCCCCCCGGAACTCCTCCTCAAAACCGGAACCGACCCCTCCGCCGGCCTCGAACTACCCGACGACCCCTTCGCCGCCATGAAAGCCCGCCTCAACGCCTGACCCGAGATAGTAATACTATTTTTGAAAATTGAACTTGCGTTCCGTGGAGGCCCCAGGCACGTTCAGCCCAGGGGCCACCCCCCTCAGAGGGCTAATGGCGGGGCGCCCCGCCCCTAACCCGCCTGAACCGTCACCTTCTCCATCACATCACCGGCGACAATCTCGTCCACCAGCTCCGCTCCCGTAACCACCTTCCCAAAGACGGTGTGCTTCCCGTCCAGGTGCGGCTGAGGCGAGTGAGTAATGAAAAACTGACTGCCGTTGGTGTTTGGCCCGGCATTGGCCATAGATATGACGTTTGTCTCGTGCTTCAGAGGGTTCCCCTTCAGCTCATCTTCAAACCGGTACCCCGGGCCGCCCCGGCCCGTTCCCGTCGGATCGCCGCCCTGAATGACAAAGTTGTCGATAACCCGATGAAAGGACACCCCGTCGTAAAAGCCCTCACCCACAAGAAAGACAAAGTTATTAACCGTTACCGGTGCGTGTTCGGGATACAGCTCCAGTTCAATGGTCCCCTTGTTGGTTTCCATAGTCACTATGTACAGACGACTGACGTCGATCTGCATTTTCGGAGCTTTTTCCCACTGTTTATGTGTACTCATCCGGCCACGGTATCACCAGAGGGCCGTTGCAACAAGCCCGTTATTCCGGCGCTTCCGGCCGATTGGCAAAGGGAATCAGAGCCAGCAAGACCACCGCAATCACCGCCGTCACCACCGACGCCGCACCGTAGGTGCCGAACAGCGCCAGAGCCACACTGAAGAAATACGGTCCCACCGCCGACCCCGCTACCGTCCACCCCATAGAAAACCCCGAAATCCTGCCCAGATGGGTCGTACCAAAAAACCGGGGCCACGGAACGTTCACCACAATCCCAAACATCCCACTGTTTATACCGTTACCGACTATGAGAAGCAGAACCGTCAACGGCGTCGACAGATAAAAAACCGCCACCGTACTCAACAGCATACCCAGAAGCTGCACCATGGCCAGGTATTTCAGCTTGATAAAGTCACTGATCCAGCCCCCAAAGAGATTCAGCCCCAGGGCGATCACCGACGCCGGCAGAAAAATGGCCACCGCCTGAACGCGGGACATCCCCACCTCATCAAAGACAGATACGATATGAAACGTCAGTCCCGTGAAGTACATACTGGAAAGAGTGACAATCGCCGTGAACACCCAGAACGTCAGCGTACCCTGGGCCTCCCGCAGGGTAAATTCCGCACTGGGATACATCTCAGGTGCCCGCCGCCCCGGTTTCGGCACAAACCCGCCGTCCGGAAGCAGACCGCACTCCCGGGGATTGTCCCGGGAAAACACCAGAAAGACGATCGCAAAGGGCACCGCGATAACCAGCCCCAGAATACGCCACGCCCCCTGCCAGCCAAACCGACCGATCATGGCGTTGAAAATGACCGGAGATGAAGAAAACCCCACCGTTGTCGCCACCCCGACCAGGGCATTCGCCAGACCCCGCCGCGTTTCAAACCACTTCAGCACCATGTTTCGGGCCACTAACGCCAGAACACCCTGACCAAAAAACCGGAGCAGAAAGAAACCGACCGTAACGATGACAAACGCCGTCGGAACAACCGGCAAGACGGGAATAACCTTCGTCAGCCCACCCACCAGCTCCGGTACCAGCGACAGCGTAATCAGCACAAGACCCAGAGCAACAGTGACAACCGTCCCCACCAGCCGGGCACCGTGGAGATCGTAAATCCGCCCGGCGTGAGTCAGGATGAGCGAACTGGTCAGCGTCCCGATGAGATAGGCCAGACTCAAGTTGATCCGGGAAATCCCCAGATCACGGATCAGAAAATCCGTAAAGGGAGAGACCCCCACCGTCTGCCCCGGGGCGCTCATGAGGACACCTACAGTGCCGACGGCAAGGATAATCCATCCGTAAAAAAAACGAGTTGATGACGGGGCAAACGGTACATGTGGTGGTAAACGCATTATCTGATTCTCATTTCCTGGAGATACGAATTCGGGCTGCACCGTTTTCGGCACCATAATTTCTGCCGACACGGTACAGCCGTTCGGCAAGTATATCCCAATCTACAGGATAAAGAACAGAAGGCCTTGGACGTAGAACACCCTTCATCGGCAGCGCCCGTGCCGTCGACACCGCATCGGCCCACTGCACCGGAAACGACGACGCCCCGTGGACCGCCCCAAGCAGCGCCCCGGCAATCGCACCGTTCGTATCCGTGTCACCACCCCGGCGCACCGTATCAACCACCCCGGTTCCGGCGTCTTCCGCCCGCAAGAGCTGCGCCAAAGCGTTCTGCCACGCCGTACGCACCCACCCCTGCCGGTGCAGGTAGTTCTCGGGAAACCCCTTCTCCGCGTCGGCCGTCCACTGCCGTACAACCTCAGGGATATCTGGCGCCCCCGCCCGCCGGAGTATCCGGTCGTACAGCTCACCCGGTTTCCACCCGCCCGATTTCGTGCCGACAACCCCCTGGGCAATGGCATACACGTACAGCACATTCACCGCACCACACACCTCGTGGACGTGAGTCAACGCCGCATCGGTCCTGCCGTGCCCCTCCCACACCTCCAGCAGCTCGTCACCGGCGGTACCAGTCCCCGCTACCGCCCCGGCGGCGGCAACTGCCCCGGCGGCGGCTATTCCCAGGGGACTCACCCGCATCAGCGCACCATTCGCCTGACTTTCCGCCGGCGGACGCCCCTGCAGCGCCTGTGATATCGTCGTCCCCGCATCAAACGGGCCCGAATCAAGCCACCAGCGGTACGCCGCCGCCACCGTATACCCGTCGTACCCGCCCCGAGCGACAACCGAGCGGGCCAGCAGCAGCGCCATTTCCGTGTCGTCCGTCGGCTGCCCCGCAATAGTCCCGTAGGTGCCGCCGTCGGCCAGAAACACGGGCCCACCGGACTCAGGATACCGCCCGGCAATATCACCCTCACTCAAGAACTCAACCAGAGAACCCAGAGAATCACCGGCACACTGCCCAAGCAGCACCCCCCGGGCCCGGTCAAGGACATCCCCCGGAATCGACACACCGTCGGAGACCGCCGGTACAGCGCGAACCGGCAGATTCCACCTCTCCCCGGACCCTTCACCGTCTCCAACTACAAGCCGAACCACCCCACCCGCTCCCGGCACCGCGTCCCGTCGCCGCTCCAGAGAGTCCGGTGTAAAGATACCGGCCCAGTTTTTCCGCGCCAGCACCTCAACAACACCCTTCGGCCCGCCAAAAAAGGCCGCCGACGGCGTGCAGTACCCCCGACTGTCATAGGTGACCACGTCCAGATCAACCGTAAAAAGCTCCATCCCCGCCCCGCGAAGAAGAGCGTGCCCGCCGGCCATATCCCAGGCAACCGGCGCCGTAAGAGTAACCCCCGCCGTACCCTCACCGGCCGCCGTCAAAGCCAGCCGATACGCTATTCCCACCACACTCCGAAACCGCCAGGGGGCGGCAAACTCCGCATTGGCCACCGCGCGGTTGTCCGCCTTATGCGACACCAGCACCGGCGGAAGACGGCCACCGCTCCCGCCGGTCGGCTCCATCCCGGCCGCCTGAGACCAGGACTCCCCCCGCCCGGGACACCACCGTTTCAACTCCTGCCCCTCGGCCCAGGCAAAGATATCCCCAAGGTCCGTCGGAGCGTTGTAGGCATAGACCACCCCCAGAACCGGACGCCCTTCATGAACCAGCGCAATCGATACCGAAGCGCCCCGGTACCCCGACTGAAAAGCAGTGGTCCCGTCATTGGGATCAACAACCCACACCGGCCGCGACGATTCCCCCGCACTCCCGGTACCGCCCGTCTCCTCCCCCAGATAGCCATACCCGGGAAAAGCCTCAAGCAGACCTCGCCGAATGTCCGCCTCTGCTTCATCGTCAATAACCGCATGTCCCGTACTCCCCCGGGGACCA
>JBAYPC010000149.1:0-6787 GCA_041677905.1 Alkalispirochaeta sp.
GGCAAAGAACCACGTGCTGATTTATCAGGACACTTACGTCATGGGAACAGGCTATATGGGTACTCCCGAGATAAAGGTTCCTGAGAAGTACTTCACCGTTAAATAAGTTCCTGCATCTTTTTTTGCAGAACGATCAACGCGATATCCGGCCTGAAACGGCCGGATATCGTTTCTTTTTACAGGAACATTCCAATGGATAACACTCCGCTTCTTGAGTTGCGATCAATAACCAAGGATTTTTTTGGCAATCAGGTGCTCGCCGATGTCAGCTTCACGCTCGAAAAGGGCCAGGTGCTGGGACTTGTCGGCGAAAACGGTGCCGGTAAAACGACATTGATGAAGATTCTTTTCGGAATGGGAGTAATTCACGAAACAGGCGGTTATGGCGGAGAGATTCTTCTTGATGGGGAACTAGTCACTTTTCAAAGTCCCTTTGACGCTCTCGCCGCAGGAATAGGCATGGTTCACCAGGAGTTCAGCCTCATACCCGGTTTCACCACCGTCGAAAACATCCTGCTTAACCGTGAATCTACCCGTTACAACCTCTTAGTCGAAGTATTCGACGACAGAATGCGCACCCTCGACCGGGATATGATGCAGGAGCGGGCACTCAAGGCAATTGACCTTCTGGGGATTAAACTCGAAGGAGATATGCTTGTCAGCGAGATGCCGGTAGGCCACAAGCAGTTTACCGAAATAGCCCGTGAACTGGAACGAGAAAACATAAAACTCCTGGTTCTTGACGAGCCAACTGCAGTTCTCACCGAATCAGAAGCCGAAATACTGATCGAAGCTGTCCGAAATCTTGCAAACCGGGGGATTTCGATCATCTTCATCAGCCATCGACTCGATGAGATAATAGACCTGTGTGATAAAGTCGTTGTCCTCAGGGACGGCGCAATCGTTGCCGAAAAACCGGCCAGGCAAACATCGGTGGAAGAGATTGCCGAAGCGATGGTCGGTCGGTCCCTTGAAGGTTATCAGCCCATAGCACGGGGAGAAAGGCTAACCGTTGAACCGGTCCTTGAGGTCAAAAACCTCTGGGTGGATATGCCGGGAGAAACGGTCCGGGACGTCAGCTTTACCGTTAAACCTGGTGAGATATTCGGTATTGGCGGTCTCGCAGGCCAGGGGAAACTCAGTATCCCCAACGGTATCATGGGGCTGTACAAAGCGGGCGGCTCAGTTTTTTTTGAAGGTCAAGAAGTTCCGCTCAACAACCCCGCCGGGGCGCTTATGGCCGGAATGAGCTTCGTCAGCGAAGACCGACGGGGAGTAGGTCTTCTTCTGGAGGAGCCTCTGGACTGGAACATCGCATTTACGGCCATGCAGACCCAGAACCGCTTTCTAAAACCGGTTTTGGGGGGTCTGATAAAATGGCGCGATGATAAGGCAATCGAGGCACTTGCCCAGGAGTACATAGAATCGCTCCAAATACGCTGTACCGGGCCGAGTCAAAACGCAGTAGAGCTTTCCGGTGGAAATCAACAAAAAGTATGTCTGGCAAAGGCGTTTGCGGTCAAACCGAAGCTGCTTTTTGTTTCGGAACCAACTCGGGGAATCGACGTAGGCGCAAAAAAACTGGTGCTCGATACCATCCGCCGTTATAACCGGGAAAACGGTATTACCGTCGTAATGGTCTCTTCAGAACTTGAAGAACTTCGCAGCCTCTGCGACCGGATAGCAATCATCGACGAGGGACGAATCAGCGGCGTCAGACCCGCTACCGAAAAATCGACCGAATTCGCTCTCTTAATGGTCGGTCATGGCCGAAAAACACCGACTGAGGTATAACAGCATGGAATCAATCAAAGGGTTTATCCAAAAGGTCGGCTGGCCACGGATAATCATCGGAATTTTTCTGTTCGCCCTGTTTGTCGCCGCGCCTTTTGTAGAGGTGAAGGTATCAACGTCTATCAGTGATACCCTTGTACGCTTCGGTATGAACGGAATTTTAGTTCTCGCCATGGTGCCCATGGTTCAATCGGGCTGCGGCCTTAACTTTGGCCTTCCCCTTGGAATTATCAGCGGACTTCTGGGCGCAGTCTTCACCATTGAACTGGGGATAACAGGGTTCGCTGCCTTCCTGACCGCCGTTGCAATCACAACCCCTTTTGCTCTTCTCTTCGGATACGGTTACGGCGAACTTCTCAACCGCGTTAAAGGAAACGAAATGGTGATCGCCACCTACGTAGGGTTTTCGTCGGTCGCCTTTATGAGCATGATGTGGCTTCTTATGCCGCTGAAAAGTCCCACAATGGTCTGGGGGTATGGTGGAGAGGGGCTCAGAACGACCATTAGTACTGAGGGGTTTTATCTTCATGTCTTAAGCGATTTTCTTGCGGTTCGTCTTGGAAGCAATTTTTTCATTCCAACGGGTATGATCATCTTCATGCTGTTCATATGCCTATTGGTATGGGTATTTTTTCACACCAAAACCGGAACGGCCATGACCGCAGTCGGATCGAACCCCGATTACGCACGGGCCGCCGGTGTCAGTGTAAATAGAATGCGAACGATCAGCGTCATGATGTCTACCTGGCTCGGAGGGATCGGAATTCTCGTTTACCAGCAGAGTTTTGGTTTTATTCAGCTCTACATGGGTCCCTTCTTTATGGCGTTCCCGGCGGTGGCGGCCATCCTCATTGGTGGGGCCAGTGTTCATAAAGCCTCCATCTACAATGTGCTCATCGGGACGTTTCTCTTTCAGGGAATCCTCACCATGACCCCTTCAGTTGTAAACAGCGTCATCAATACGGACATGTCCGAAGTGATCCGGATCATCGTTTCGAACGGTATGATCCTCTACGCACTTACGCGGGTCACCAAGAGTGGAAGCAGGGCTTAACCCATGAAAAACAACAAAAAAAACAAAAAGAACGTCGGCACTCCCTGGGAGCGATTCAAACGGCTTATCATCGCATACCCGGTTCCGGCTCTATTCATCGTTATCAGTGTTCTTGCTATTCCCGCTTCCGGTTTCTCCATAGGCTATCTGGTCCAGGAGTTGAGCACTCGGCTGGCACGAAACAGTTTTCTGGTGCTCAGCCTGATCGTACCGATTATTGCGGGAATGGGTCTGAACTTCGGCATGACCCTCGGCGCAATGGCGGGACAGATCGGCCTGATTTTTGTTACCGACTGGAACATCATAGGAATGCCGGGGCTCTTTCTCGCCATGATCATCTCGCTGCCTTTGTCGATTCTTTTCGGATATGCCACCGGCAAGATTCTGAATAAAGCCAAAGGCCGCGAAATGGTGACCGGTTTTATTCTCGCCTTTTTCGCCAACGGTATCTACCAGTTGGTTGTTCTCTACGGAATGGGGAGTATCATAAAAATCGGAAACGAAGCTCTGGTCCTCAGCCGTGGATACGGAATCCGAAACGCCGTCAACCTGGTAAATGTCCGCCAGGCTATGGACAGACTGATTCCGGTTAAATTCCTGGGTATCAACATTCCACTGGCGACGTTCCTTTTTATCGCTCTGCTCTGTTTTTTTATCCTCTGGTTCAAAAAAACAAAACTCGGGCAGGATATGCGGGCCATAGGGCAGGATATGGAGGTTGCCGAAGCAGCCGGTATTGCCGTTGAAAAAACCCGTATTATCGCTATTGTGATCTCAACTGTTCTGGCCGGAATCGGTCAGGTGGTGTACATGCAGAACATGGGCACCTTGAACACGTACAACAGCCACGAACAGATCGGTATGTTCTCTATCGCCGCCATTCTGATCGGCGGGGCAACGGTGAGTGAAGCCAAAATCAGAAACGTCTTTCTCGGTGTCGTACTTTTCCACTTGATGTTTATCGTGAGCCCCATGGCGGGGAAAAACCTCATCGGCTCGGCGATGCTGGGCGAGTACTTCCGCGTCTTTGTCTCTTACGGGGTCATCTCCATCGCCCTGGTACTCCACGCCTGGAAACGACTGAAAGAACGGGAGCGCGCCCGAGCCGGTCTTGGTCTTCAGGGGCCTTCCGTCGGTGCTGCACAGGAGATCGAAGCATGAACAGAAAACTACTGATCCGTTCTGCCGTCGTCCTGGTCCTCATAATGGTCGCGGTTTTTCTCTTCATAATCGGTAAGGGTTACACCCTGCTGTTGGACAACAAAGATTTTGAATATGGCGGGAAAACGTATGAGGCTTTTGAAATGGTAAAGGTACGGGTTGATCGGGAAGAACCGATTGAACTCTACCCACGGGACCGGGATATGGTCATGGTATCCGGAAAGGCACACACGATTGGAATTACTGTCTACAACAAGAACTACGATGAGATCGGTACAAGAGAACTGAAATTCCGTCTCAAGGGAAAGGGTTCGATGTTTCTTCTCAGTATGCCCGCGTTCGGGGCAGAGTTGGAACCGTGGTTCGCACCGTTCAAAACGCCCGAGTTGTGACGAGCTTGTTGACTCATCCTTATATTTGGAATGTAACTTTATTTAGAACGTAATTGGAATATCCGGTCGGCAACAGCCGACCGGACTCATTGTTATCCCAGGCCGGGGTTCTTCCAAGTCTCCCAGCTGACAATTTCTTCCAGTGACTTTCGTTGTTTCGGCTTGGCGGCGTCAACGTCATCAGAAGCGGGGTACCCCAACGGAAGAAGTTGAGCGACAACCCACCCTTCGGGGACTCCGACGATTTCCCCGGCAATTTCGGCATCAAAAGAGCCGATCCAGCATGTACCCAGCCCCTCTGCAGCTGCGACCAGAGTGATGTGGTCTATAAAAATGGCTACATCTACCGGCATGCGCGGCTGCCCGCAGCGCATGACGCCCATTGAGGTATCACCACAGACCACCAGTACTGCCGGTGCTTCTCCTACAAAGGACTGGCGAGCGCACTCCTCTCCCAAACGCCTTCGGGCTGCAGCGTCTCGCACAACGACAACATGCCATTCCTGTTTGTTTTTTGCCGACGGGGCAAACCGAGCAGTCTCCAAAATGCGTGTAATCGTCCCACGATCCACAGGCCTATCCGCCCAGGACCGGACACTTCTTCGATGAGAGATCAGTTTATGTATGTCCATGCCGCCATCATACTCTATGGAAATCGGAATTAAAAGTTGACTGATATAGTTGGCCATACGACAATGGTAAAAACCAAGGCTGCCGGCATGAGGTCAGGCGGCCGGACAACACAAGGAGAATTGATTTGGCAGACACCTACAAACCCGACTTTTCCTGGAGCGATTCATCTCATATCACGTCTCTCAAAGACTACGAGACACTCTACCGACGCAGTATCACCGATCCCGAGGCCTTTTGGGCAAAAGAAGCACGGGAGCACCTCTCCTGGGAGAGGGATTTCCACACCGTTAGTGACTCGGACATCACCTCCGGTGATATCTCGTGGTTTCTGGGAGGTCGGCTCAACGCGGCCTATAACTGCGTAGACCGACACGTTCCAACACGGGGCGATCAGGTGGCGATTCTCTGGGAAGGAGATAAACCGGAAGAGGTCCGGCGCATTACCTACCGCGAGCTGCGGGATATGGTTTCCCGCATGGCCAACGTCCTTCTCAGGTACGGTGTCCGCAAAGGAGACAGGGTGGCCATTTACCTGCCTATGATCCCCGAGGCGGCAGTGGCGATGCTCGCCTGCGCCCGGATTGGTGCCGTCCATACGGTGGTTTTTGCGGGATTCAGTGCCGACGCCCTTCGGGATCGTATTCTCGACGCCAATGCAGTTGCGGTAATCACGGCCGACCAGGGCCTCCGGGGTGGAAAAGTCATTTCTCTGAAACGGACCGTCGACGAGGCGGTCATGGCAACCCCTTCAGTTCGGAATATCTTTATCACCAAACGCACCGGGGCTAAAGTACCGTACTTTCCGCCACGGGATGTCGACCTGGACGAAGCGATGACGCAACAGCGTTCGTACTGCCCTGTTGAGTCGATGGACGCCGAGGACACGCTTTTTCTGCTCTACACTTCGGGCAGCACCGGAAAACCGAAGGGAATTGCCCATACCACCGCCGGTTATCTGCTGTTTACCGCCCTTACCCATCGGTATGTCTTTGACTACCGAGAGGGCGACGTCTACGCCTGCCTTGCCGACGTTGGCTGGGTTACCGGGCACAGTTATATCGTCTACGGTCCCCTGGCAAACGGCGCGACCACCTTCATGTTTGAATCCACTCCTGTTTATCCCGACCCCGGCCGTTACTGGGATATGGTGGAACGCCACCGGATTACCCAGTTCTACACTGCACCGACGGCGTTGCGGGCTATCGCCCGGGAAGGCAATGACTGGGTCACAAAGTACGACCGTTCCTCCTTGAGAATCCTGGGAACTGTGGGTGAACCGATCAACCCGGGAACGTGGGAGTGGTATTACACGGTAGTGGGTGAAGAACGCTGCGCCATTGTCGACACCTGGTGGCAGACTGAAACGGGAGGCATCATGATCACCCCACTGCCCGGCGCCATACCCACCAAACCCGGTTCGGCCACCCTCCCCTTCCTGGGAATTGAACCGGCCGTTCTGGATGAACAGGGAAATGAACTTAAAGGCAACGGGATATCCGGCCTATTGGCGATAAAACGACCGTGGCCCGGTATGGCCCGGACTATTCAGGACGACCATCCCCGGTTTCTCACCACCTATTTTGCCCCCTATGAGGGGTATTACTTTTCCGGCGACGGTTGTCGGCGAGATGAGGACGGCTATTACTGGATTACCGGTCGGGTCGATGACGTGATAAACGTCAGCGGGCACCGAATGGGCACCGCCGAAGTGGAATCGGCGCTGGTGAACCACCCCTCCTGCGCGGAAGCAGCC
>JBAYPC010000150.1:0-6764 GCA_041677905.1 Alkalispirochaeta sp.
CGAAGCAGAAGACCTTGAAGAAGTTGAGGAGCTGGAGGAGGCCCCAGCCCTTGAGGAAGTAACTGAGCTCGAAGAGGTTGAGGACCTTGAAGAGCTCGATGAACTTGAGGAGCTTGAACCGGAAGAGCTTGAACCTGAAGCACCACTGACACTGGATGAACCGGAAGACGATTGGCTTACCATTGATACAACGGTGCTGGAACTCACAGACGAAAGTGACCTTGGTGCTGTCGCGGAGAGCGCCGAACTGGACGGCCCTGAATCGGTTGTAGAGGATATTGAAGAGCTTGATGCGTCAGAGAATCTTGATAACGTCGAAGAAATCTTAGAATTGGAAGAAATAGCAGAACTTTCAGAACCCGACGAGATAGCAGAGCTGGAAGATATCGCAGAGCTGGAAGATATCGCAGAGGTGGAAGAAGTTGCGGAACTTGAGGTTGCCGAAGACGACGAAGGCCCGATAGTACCGGTGCTTCCTTTCGAATCGGGGAGCATGCCCTTCCTGAGTGCAGCGACCTCATTTGGTGGAGCATTTACAAAACCCGATGCAGAAGTCCCGCGTGCATCGCAGCGACCTGACGGCGAGGCCTCGGTATTTCGGCCGAGTGAGCTGGGGTTGGAGCAGTTTGTCATACGGGGCCTGGAAAACAGTACGGCCTATCATGTAGTAGAACTGGATGATTTTATTCTGTTTGCAGGGCGTAAACCGTCGGTGATCGAAGAACGGCGTGGAGTCGCTCAGATACAGGCGGCAGCCTATTTTGCGGAACCCCAACAACTCGATATGCGGATGCAGAACCTTGCCGATCAAATTCTCTACCACAAAACGACCGGTAGTATCGAAGATATCATGGGTGATGCTTTTGAGGATATTGACTTCGGCGATCTTTTTGACACTGATTTGCCCGCAGGGGGAGTCGGAGCTCAACCCTATCCAGAACGTACCAACGTGCCATTGCAGATCGCGTCGGGGGGATTCGAATTGCCCAACGCCGGTGAATCCGGTGATGCTGGCGTCAGGCAGATGTATCGAGAGCTTGTGAGGTTGACTCGGCGGTGGGATGCTCGGGTGGCGGTGGTACTGGAAAGTCGGCAGGATGGAGGAGTGTTCGGATCCTTCACTCTGGGGATGCCCACCGAATGTTCTGATCGTTTTGAGATCCCGGCAGACAGTGACCTGGTAGAAAATGTATTTTCGTTTCGACGGGTAGCCCTCCTGAAGAAACGGTTGGGCGCATTTCGAGATTTCCATGAAACGTGTTATGCCCGGCGTCTGGCGTCTCTCGGCAGCTGGTTGTTTTTGCCCCTTACAACCGGTGTCGGATCCGGGTCTTATCTTATGGTGGGTTTTCCCCGAAGTTTCGATGATATCCTTGATCTCACAAGCCGGTACGAAATAGTCTCCCGGACGGGATAAGCGTACATCTTGAATGGAACTCTCGGTACAATCTACGTTTTTGGAGTGTAATAGTGAGTGATGTGTATCTGTATACCGACGGAGGGTGCCACGGCAATCCGGGTCCCGGTGCGTGGGCGTGGCGTCTGGTTGATGCGAACCACAATGTACTGGCCGAGGCGTCGGGATTTGAAGGTGAAACGACCAACAACCGTATGGAGCTGACTGCAGTGATCGACGGTTTGCGGAATGCCCAGAATAACCGGGAACAGCTGTTATCCGGGTTGCCCCTTGTAATAATTACCGATAGCCAATATGTCCGTCAGGGTATAACCAACTGGATTCACCGGTGGAAGCAGAACGGCTGGAAAACGAGTGCCAAGAAACCTGTAAAGAACAGTGACCTCTGGAGAACGCTGGATGAACTGAACGGTGTGATCCGACCGTCATGGAAATGGGTGAAAGGGCACGCCGGAGACACGCACAACGAAGGGTGTGACCGTCTTGTACAGGAGACGATCAAAAAAAATCGGTCGACTTTGTGAAGTAACGGTGTTCGTTCTGCACTGGGTACAGTGGAGGCGAAATGGTATACGGCTTTTCACCGATTGGAATCATGGGTCGGTTGGTTCGGGTGGAAGTAGATATCCGCCGGGGCTTACCGGGGACGGATATAGTCGGGCTGCCCAGCAGCGAAGTCCGGGAGGCACGAGAGCGGGTGCGGGTCGCTATTCGTAATTCCGGGTTTACCTATCCGGCCGACCGTATTCTGGTGAGTCTGTCGCCGGCGGAGATTCCAAAGATCGGCGCCGGTTTCGATCTTCCGATAGCGCTGGCCATTCTTCTGCGGAGTGAGCAGGTTTCTATCGGAGAGCCTTTTCTGGCGGTCGGCGAACTGTCTATACGCGGCGAGGTGATTCCCGTAAGGGGCACCCTGTCGGCCGTTCTAACGGCACAGGAACACCGTATCAGGCCGGCAGTTGTGCCCGTTCGGGCAGAGCGTTATCTTCGAGGTGTCAACCTGGACACTCAGGACGTGGCCACCGTTGCCCATCTGAAACAGTTGCGGAACGGAACTCCGCATCCTTTGACCCAGATTGCCCCGACCTCCGGCAATGGGGGTGACGCTCTGTGCTTTGATGATATGCGCGGACAGACGTCCTTAAAATGGGCTTCCGCAGTCGCCGCGGCGGGTCACCACAACATCCTTTACATGGGACCCCCTGGAAGCGGTAAAACCATGGCGGCCCGGCGGATCGGTTCGTTCCTCCCGGATCTTCCCGAACAAGCGGCCCGGGAAGTGGCGCGGATATACTCGATGCGCGGTATTGAAGGGGCCTGTCCAGGCAGACGGCCGCCGTTCCGAATCCCCCACCACGGTGCCAGCCTGGAGGGGATGTTGGGCGGCGGAAAAGGTAATCTTCCAGGAGAAGTGAGTCTTGCTCACCATGGAGTGCTGGTGCTGGACGAGGCGACAGAGTTTCGTCCCCAGGTGCTTCAGGCCCTCCGGGAGCCCGTTGAAGCTCGGCGAATTACCATCAGCCGGGCCGGCCGGGTGGAAGATTTTCCATCGTCATTTCAACTGGTTCTTACCAGTAACCTCTGTCCGTGCGGGAAACTGGGGCAGGACAATGAGACGTGCATGTGCAGTACCCAGGAGATTGCCCGGTACTGGCGACGACTCGGTTCGGCTCTGTTGGATCGGGTGGACATTCGGGTTCGCAGTTATTACAGTCGCCACAGTTCCGGCACCGTCGACCAGGCTTCGCTGAACCGGCAAGTCGGTCGAGCTATTGAAAGGCAACAGTCGCGAGGGGGTCGGTACACGCGGAACGGCTTGGTACCGCCCGAAAAACTTGAACAGATGCTGCCCCTTTCCCCCGGGCTGACCGCGCTTTTGCATACCCGTATGCGGCAGTTGGGGTTATCGGATCGAGCGGCAACAAGTGTCCGCAGCGTTGCGCGAACGCTGGCAGACCTGGACGACCGGACGGCTGTGGAACCAAAAGACATCCTGGAAGCGGCGGGGATGCGGGGCGCCGGTCCGGAACGCTTGGCATAAGGGCTCCGGCGTTCGTATACTCCTTTCAGGTATGATTCGACTTCGGAGTGTCCTGATCGTCACCGTTCTCCTTGTTGCGGCCGCCTTCGGTGGGTGGTACCTCCGTGGTATATCCGGTAGGAGTGCTCAAATTACTCCAACAGCGGGAATCCTGGAAAGGACACCAACGTCGGAGTTGCACACCCCCGTCCCGGTAGAACTTTCAGCGGGGGGACTCACAGAAGATGAACACGATACCATTCGGGTATACGAAGAGCGGAACCAGGCGGTTGTCAATATCAACACTGAAACGGTTGCATACAACTGGTTCCTGGAGCCGGTACCTCAAGAGGGAAGCTCGGGGTCGGGGTCAATTATCGATCCCCGTGGGTACGTTCTGACGAACTACCACGTTATTCAGAAAGCGAACCGCGTTTTTGTGACCCTTGCAGACGGTGAACGGATGGACGGTACAGTTGTTGGCGTGGACCCGGAAAACGATCTTGCGGTGGTGCGATTTGATCCGGATGGGCGTCGGCTGGAGACGATTCCAATGGGCGATTCTGATATGCTTCGAGTCGGTCAGAAGGTGCTCGCCATAGGAAACCCTTTTGGACTGGACCGGACTCTGACTACCGGAATTGTCAGCGGCCTCGGGCGACCGTTAAAAGCGCGAAACGACCTGGTGATCAGGGACATGATTCAGACTGATGCTTCTATCAACCCCGGTAACTCCGGTGGTCCTCTTCTCAATTCGCGGGGCGAAATGATCGGTATAAACACCATGATCTTTTCACCCAGTGGCGGTTCGGTGGGGATCGGGTTTGCCGTTCCGGTCAACACCGCACGCCGGGTAGTCCCCGACCTCATGGAATTTGGCAGTGTTCGTCGCGGCTGGATTGATATCGTGCCGCGACAGCTCTTTCCGCAACTGGTTCAGTACGCCCGTTTGCCCGTCGAGAAGGGGCTTCTGATCAGTGAGGTTTTACCTGGTGGAAACGCCGAGAAGGCAGGACTTAAGGGTGGTGATCCAAAGTCGGCGGTGCGGTACGGACGGACCGTTATATACCTAGGTGGGGACATTCTCACCGTTGTGGATGGAATGAAAGTCGCGTCGATTGCCAATCTTTATGAAGCTCTGGAAGACAACCGTCCGGGAGATACGGTGGTGGTAGAGTTCATGCGGGGACGCCGCACGATGGAGACGAGCATCACCCTGAGCACCCGGCCGGAACGGTTCCAGTGGGATTGACGTTCAGACAACTCCACCAATAGCCAGCAGATCGACAGAAAGGAACAGGAGCAGATATGCCGCGATTTCGAGTTGCCTCTTCATATACACCGTCGGGTGATCAGGGGCAGGCAATAGCCGCTTTGAGTAAGGGAATTGTCGAAGGAGACCGTTTTCAGACTCTGAAAGGCGTGACCGGCTCGGGCAAGACCTTCACCATGGCCAAGGTAATTGAGGAAGTTCAGCTTCCTACACTGGTGGTCAGCCACAACAAGACACTTGCGGCCCAGCTCTACCGGGAGTTTCAGGAGTTTTTCCCTGACAACGCTGTAGAGTACTTTGTCTCTTACTATGACTACTACCAGCCCGAAGCGTACGTCGCCTCCCGGGATCTCTACATCGAAAAAGACGCTTCCATCAACGAAGAAATTGACCGGATGCGTCTGGCGGCAACCACGAATCTTATTGAACGGCCTGATGTGATTGTCGTTGCGACGGTAAGCTGTATTTACGGCCTGGGAAGTCCCCGGGAATACCGGGACATGCGGTTGCGCGTTGATCGTGGGCGAACTCTCGATATAACCGAAATCAGGCACACCCTGGTTGAGCTGCAGTATGACCGAAACGATACGGTTCTTCAGCGCGGGTCTTTTCGACACAAGGGCGACGTCATAGAGATATTCCCAGCTTACCTGGAAGAAGCGTACCGGATCGATTTGGAGTGGGATGAGGTTGCCGGAATTCGTAAGATTAATCCGCTGACCGGTCAGACTGTAGAAGAGATGGATACCCTCTTCGTCTATCCGGCAAAGCACTTTGTCATGCCTGAGGATCAGATGCGCAGTGCCCTGGGATTGATTCGGGACGAGCTTGCCCAGCGGTACGACACGCTGATTGAAGCCAACAAACTGGTGGAGGCTCAGCGGCTGAAGACTCGTACCGAATACGACCTGGAGATGATGGAGGAAATGGGTTATTGTTCCGGCGTCGAAAATTACTCCCGCCACCTCAGTGGCCGACAGGAAGGTGAACGTCCGGCGACTCTTATCGACTATTTCCCTTCAGAGTATCTCACCCTCATAGATGAGTCTCACGTCACGGTGCCGCAGATCAGGGGAATGTACGCTGGTGACCGTGCCCGGAAGGAATCGCTGGTGGAGTTCGGATTTCGGCTGCCCTCCGCTCTGGATAACCGGCCCCTTATTTTTGAGGAGTTTGAGAGTCTCATCGATCGGTGTATCTTTGTCAGCGCCACACCAAAAGACGAGGAACTGCAACGGTCCAGCCGGGTGGTAGAACAGGTTATTCGACCAACCGGACTTCTGGATCCACAACTTTTTATCCGTCCCTCAGAAGGCCAGATCGAAGACCTGCACCGCGAGATTGTCGCGCGGGTAGAGCAGGACGAACGTGTTCTGGTAACCACGCTTACCAAAAAGATGTCCGAAGATCTGACGGAGTATTTTGCCAATCTCGGGGTAAAAGGTCGGTATCTCCATTCAGAGATCGAGACGATTGAGCGGGTTGAAATTCTTACTGAGCTGCGGGCCGGTGATTTTGACGTTCTGGTAGGTATCAACCTGCTTCGGGAAGGGCTGGACCTTCCCGAAGTCAGTCTTGTGGCAATTCTTGACGCCGATAAGGCCGGTTTTCTCCGGTCGGAAACCTCTCTCATCCAGACGATAGGCAGGGCGGCTCGGCATGAAAACGGAACGGTCATCATGTACGCCGACAGTATATCACCGGCAATGAAAACTGCGATCGCCGAGACTAACCGACGGCGGAGAATACAGGATGAGTACAACCAGGCCAACGGCATTACGCCCCAGTCGATCAGAAAGAACGTCTACGATATCATCACCCGTGAAAAGAACGAAAAGAAAGCAGACCAGGAAAAACAGCTTGAGATTATCAAGAAAAGCTACAATATTCTGGTGCCTTCGGAGCGTAAAAAGCTCATCAAATTGCTGGAGAGAGAGATGCTCGAACACGCCAAGAACCTGGAGTTCGAACAGGCCGTGGTTATCCGTGATGAAATCGGAAGACTGAAGGACTTCTGATGGTGGCAAAACGTAGTTTAAGCGCCGTGGTCGCCG
>JBAYPC010000151.1:0-6763 GCA_041677905.1 Alkalispirochaeta sp.
ATTCCTCATAACGGATGTCGTCCTCGCAAGAGTCGACGCGTATAATCGGGTCCGTGAAAGGAGACAGGTATGGCTCGAAAACCATTACTCAAAGGGTTTAAACGCCCAAAGGGTATCACATTTGAACCGAGCGAATCCGGTCCGGATCACGGCACGTTTATAGCTTATCCTTTTGAACGGGGGTACGGAACGACGATTGGTAACTCCCTTCGTCGGGTACTTCTGAGTTCCATACCAGGATATGCGGTAACGGCGGTTCGGATTACGGTCTATGACGAAGAAGGTAACCAGCGGTTTCTCTCAAATGAGTACGAGGCAATTCCCGGAGTGGTAGAAGATACCCCGGATATCCTCAATCGAATAAAGCGATTGCAGATACGGCTTCCCGAGGAAGTCGATCAAAAAGTACTCTTTTTGGAATTGAAAGGCGCTCAATCTGTTACTGCCAAGGCGTTTGCCCTTGACGGGGTCGAAATTACGAACCCGGATATGCCGGTTCTGACCATGATGGACGACGGTTGGCTCGATATCGAGCTGCAGATCGACCTAAATCGAGGGTATGTCCCGGCTGAGCAGAACGAACAGTATATCGATGAGGTGGGTACCATCCCGTTGGATGCAGTCTATTCGCCGATTCGACGGGTAAAGTACAGTATTGAAGACACTCGGGTTGGGCAACGGAACGACTACGACAAGCTGGTGCTTGAAGTGTGGACCGATGGGACCATTTCGCCGGTAGATGCTGTCGGAGAAGCGGCGAAGATTGCCAAAGATCATTTCGATGTGTTTATCAACTTCAATGAAGATGATGTTGGAATTGATGATGAGGAGGACGAAGATATGCGTCTCGTCCGTGAAATTCTCGCAACACCGGTGGATGAACTTGAGCTGTCCGTTCGTGCAAGTAACTGTCTTAAAAATGCCAACATAAACAACCTTGGTGATCTGACGCAGAAGACGGAAGAAGAGATAGCAAAAACCCGAAACTTCGGAAAGAAATCGCTGCAGGAGATCAAGGACAAATTGCAGGAATGGGAGTTGAATCTGGGTATGACCGATTATACCGTTCTTAAAGAGAACCCCGTTTTTCTGAAGAAGAAGGAAGAGAAGAATGAAACATAAGATCGGATATAACCGTCTTGGACGACGCACCGGTCATCGCAAGGCGATGACGCGGAATATGTTGACGTCTCTGTTCCGACATGGTCGGATTCGTACGACCAAGGCGAAAGCCCTGGCTGTGCGGCGAACAGCGGAAAAGATGATTACTCGGGCCAAGCTCGACAGTGTTCACAATCGTCGTATCATTGGAAAGGACATAAAAGATAAGGCTGTGCTTGCCGGTTTGTTTACCGAGATAGGGCCGCGTTTTAAGGAACGACCGGGCGGGTACACCAGGGTCTTGAAACTGGGCCCTCGGCAGAGCGACGCAGCTGAAATGGTTATCCTGGAACTGTTGAGTGAAGATGAAGGGAAGTCCGAAAAAAGCAGTCGGAAGAAAACGGACGGCAAGAAAGCCGGCAGTAAGAAGGCTGACACGAAAAAAGCTGACGCAAAGAAGGCAGAGCCCAAGAAGGCAGAGTCTAAGAAGGCAGAGCCCGTTGAGGCTGAAGCTGAGCAGGCTGAACCCAAAAAGACTGAAGCTAAAACGGCTGAGCCCCAACAGGCTGCTCCCGAGGCGAGTGCTGAGGATGCCGTAGATGCGGATGCACCAGCTGAGCCAGCTGAGAAAAACGATACGGAATAAGGCAATAGGGAATTTGATCCGGTGAGGTGTTGAGTCACCTCACCTGGGTTATTGCCCGGTTAATTCTGTCCAAACTCGTTGGACCGGTCCATCGGGATGAGATCGAACCGTCCGTCGCCAAAACGATTGTCGTGGGAGTGCCCCGTATTGTGAAAAGGTTCGACAGTGAACCTGAGCGGTCCAAGGCAACAGGATAGACAATGCCGTTCTTCTCGACATAGTTGAGAACAGCTGCCGGGGAAGACTCCGTGGCGGTCATGTTTACCGCCACAAAATTCACCACATCTTTATGCTCATCGTAGAATCGTTTTTTTACCGGCAGCTCGGCTCGACAAGGACCACACCAGGTAGCCCAAAACGTAATGACCGTCGGACGATCTGAATATCTGCTAAGAGGAGAGCTTTCCCCACCGGAGGCAAGATACTCGACTTGCAAGTGCTGGATATTCGTCCCGGCCGGGATTGTGTGGTCCGGCGCTGCCGTTTGTAAGAGAGCCAATCCGAAAAGAAACCCTACTGCCAGACCGGAGACCGACGCTGCCAGAGGAACTACTCGCCGTCGATGCCGAATGACCCCGATGCCGAGATAGACCAGCGCGCCGACTGCACCGGCTGTACTTCCTGACCGTCCGCCGGGAAGTCGTAAAAGAACAATTGGATCGGCGCTAATTTCGGGCCACCATTGGAATACCGGCCAGAGTTTCCACAGCAGAAAGGCGATTAGAAGAGCCGAAGGCCCTTTGTCCCGGACCCACGCCGTTTCCTCGGGAAACGCCTGAGCCATCCGGGAAAGGACAAACCGGAAAGCAAGATATCCAGGAATGACAGCCAAAATAAAACCAGGTATGAGAAATGGGCCAACGGCCAAGGATGTCGACATCGTTCCTGAACATACGGATAACCGATGACGCGGTCAAATCATGGCGCTCTTCCGTTGCGCTCCCCCGTACGGACGAAGATAATGGTCATATGAGACGATATTATCCTGAAAAAACGGTGGCTTCCGGTGCATACCAGACCCGAAGTATAGAGAAGAACACGGTGGAACAGTGGCATAAACTCTGGACGTCGGACCGCAGCGAATGGTTCGGGACACTCCGGGACCGCCCGAAACGGTTCGATCCCGATTTGTGGCAACGGGCCGTCAGCATCTGGAGAAATGAGATACCCCGAGAGACGGGTGCGGTGGTTTTACCGTTGGATGGGGTGCCTTTTCTGGTCAAGGACCTCTTTGATGTGCCCGGCGAACGTACTACCTGTAGTTCCGCGGTACTCCTCGCAAAAAACGGCGCACAAGCGTCGACCGCGGTGAAAGCGGGGTGGCTGGTACAGCGAGTTCTCGATCAAGGGGCACATCTTGTCGGGCGTACTACGATGAATGAGTTCGCCTATGGGCTGGACGGTCGGAACGTGCTGACCGGTGACTGCCCTCATCCCCTCGACCGCAGACGGATATCCGGCGGATCCTCCAGTGGTTCCGCCTGGGCGGTGGCCTCAGGGGTTGTTCCGTTTGCCCTGGGTACCGATACCGGTGGATCGATCCGTCTACCCGCTGCGATATGCGGGATCTACGGCATACGTCTGGGATGGGACCCCAAACGTCTTTCCGGCGTGTTTCCCTTGGCGCGGTCATTGGACACCGTTGGGTGGTTTACCCACAACCCGGAGGACATGCAAGGGCTGATTGACCTGGTTTTTTCCGACGAGAAGAGTATTCCGGGTACGAATGCACCGGCAGCTTCCAAAGACAACTCCCCAATCGACACTGATCGGAACAAAATACAGAAGATCCGTCTATGTGCCCTGATACCTCCAGGCACACAGCTGAACAAGGACATCAGTCGAATGTGGGATGAAATGCCTGCCCGTCTAAGAGACATGGAAATGGAAGTGGACCACAAAGAGGCTCCCGATTTTCTAGGGGATTCTGCCGTTACCGCCTACGATGTTATCGGCTCCAGCGAGGCGTGGTCCGTCCACCAGGAGTGGATATCTGAGTATGGAGAACTTTATGATCCCGTTGTGCGAGGCTTGATCGAACGGGGGCGGTACTGGACCACTGAGTTGCGAACCGAGGCGGAACGAACCCGTCAGGATATCCGGTTGTTTGTTGACGATCTGTTCCGGAGCTACGATTTTCTCATCATGCCTGCCACCGTTATAGCCGGCCCTCGCCGGGAAGAGGCAGACGGGCACTTCCGCAAGCAGATTCTGCGGCTCAACACGTTGGCGTCTTTGGCGGGGCTCCCGGCGCTGTCAGCTCCCGTTCACTTTGACGCGGTGCGGAGCGGCGGATTTCAGATAGTGGGACCGATGGGAGGGGAACGGCGGTTCATCTCTTTTTTACAACGGTGGAGTGAAACTATAAGGACGGTATAGAAACGTTCAACAGGCGTTCTAACTCTCAGACACAGTCAGTATACTGGTGACATGCAATACCGTTATATGGGAACGACCGGTCTTAAAATATCAAAGTTGGGTTTTGGCACGATGTCTTTCGGGGGAGATGCCGACGAAAAAACGTCGGAACAGCTCTTTGGCCGTCTACGGGAGCGAGGGGTCAACTTCTTTGACTGTGCCGACGTGTATCAGAAGGGCGTATCCGAAAAAATACTGGGCAAACTGATTCGACCGTGCCGCGATCAGGTCGTTATAAGTTCAAAAGCGTATTTTCCGATGGGTGACGGACCCAATGACCGCGGTTCATCCCGCTATCACATCGTCAGAGCAGTGGAAGGGTCTTTACGTCGGTTAAAAACAGATCGGATTGACGTGTACTTCATTCACCGTTTTGACGAGAAGACGGCAATTGCCGATGTTCTTCGCAGCCTTGATGATCTGGTTCGACAGGGAAAGATACTCTACCCGGGGTTGAGTAATTTCGCGGCTTGGCAGGTTCAGAAGGCAATTGGTACTGCTGAGAGTTACGGTTTTATACCACCGGCGGTTATTCAGCCTATGTACAACCTCGCCAAGCGACAAGCTGAGGTAGAGATTCTGCCTATGGCGGAAGCCAACGGTATCGGCGTCGTTCCGTACAGCCCCCTCGGTGGAGGCCTGCTCTCCGGAAAATATGGACTGACCGAACGGCCGTCGAACGGACGCCTTGTCGCCAACGATATGTACCGAACCCGGTACGGTGAGGAAGACTACTATCGCCTCGCTGAAGATTTTCGCACACTTGCCGGTGAGTGGGGGTACCATCCGGTCTCGCTGGCAATTGCATGGGTCGCATCTCATCCGGCGGTAACGGCGCCGCTTATTGGCGCAAGGTCGTTAGAACAGCTGGAACCGGCGCTGGCCGCTGCAGATATCGATCTGAATCAGGAGCAGCGAGAGATAATCTCGGCGTTGGCCCCGACCCCTCCACCCGCAACGGACCGGACTGAAGAAGGGACTGAGCATAACTTCGGGGAGAGGTAAGACACTGGCCCACAAATTTGGTATTATCGTCCGCTAAAAACCAGGGAGTAATCAATGCAATCAGTGGAGTTGAGCAAAACATTTAATACCGACGATTTTGAAGAGCGGATATACGCCATGTGGAAAGACTCGGGGTATTTTTCGCCGGTCACTCACGGCAATCCCGAGAAGGATGCAAATCCGTACGTCATCGTCATTCCGCCGCCCAATGTTACCGGTGTCCTTCATATGGGTCACGGTCTCAACAACAGTTTGCAGGACATACTCATCAGGTACCAGCGTATGCAGGGCCGACCGACTCTTTGGTTACCGGGGACGGACCACGCCGGGATTGCCACCCAGAATGTGGTGGAACGGAAGCTTTTGGCGGAAGGCACCAGTCGAGAAGAAATTGGACGAGAGAAGTTTATAGAACGGACATGGGAAGTAAAGGAGGACCACCACTCCACGATTACCCGACAACTCGAAAAAATAGGTGCCAGCTGCGACTGGAGCAGGGAGCGGTTTACGTTAGATGAGGGGCTCAGTGATGCGGTCAAAGAGGTCTTTGTTACTCTTTACGAACGAGATCTGATCTACCGCGGTGAATATCTGATCAACTGGTGTCCCAGTTGTGGAACGGCTCTGTCCGATGACGAAGTAGATCACGCCGAAAAACATGGCCACATCTGGCACGTGAGATACCCGATCGTTGATCCCCAGAGACCGGATGAGCCGGAGGGATCTCTGGGTTGGATTGAGGTAGCAACAACCCGCCCCGAGACGATGCTCGGCGATACGGCCGTTGCGGTTCACCCCGACGATGAACGCTACACCCGGATGGTAGGGAAGTGGGTGCGTCTGCCGTTAAGTGGACGGATTATCCCGATCGTCGCGGACGGTTACGTTGATCGAGAATTTGGAAGCGGTGCCGTTAAAATCACCCCTGCTCACGACCAGAACGACTGGGAAATCGGCGAGCGACATAACCTCGACCGTATCAACGTCCTTACGGCGCAGGCAACTCTGAATGACAACGTACCCGAGGTCTACCGGGGTCTGAATGTTGCCGAAGGCCGGAAGAAAGTGGTGGAAGATCTGGAACAGGGTGGCTATCTGGTTCGTACGGAAGACCACGTTCACCAGGTGGGCCACTGTTATCGCTGTCACACGGTTGTTGAACCGTGGGTAAGTACCCAGTGGTTTGTCCGTATGAAACCCCTGGCGGATAAGGCGCTGGAGGCGTGGCGACGTGATGAGATCCGGTTTTTCCCCAAACACTGGGAAAACACGTATACCCACTGGCTGGAAAATATCCGCGACTGGTGCATCAGCCGCCAACTCTGGTGGGGACACCGGATTCCCGTGTGGTATGACGACGCCTCGGGAGAGGTAATAGTGAGTCGCACCGATCCGGCCCAAGACCCGAAATATGCCGGACGAACGTTGCGGCAGGACGCCGACGTTCTGGACACCTGGTTTTCCAGCTGGCTGTGGCCCTTCAGTACGCTTGGATGGCCGGATCAGACGACGGATCTGGAGAAATTTTACCCTACCACCTCCCTGGTGACGGCATACGATATCATCTTCTTCTGGGTAGCTCGGATGATCATG
>JBAYPC010000152.1:0-6744 GCA_041677905.1 Alkalispirochaeta sp.
GGCAACCTGAATAATGACCGAAATTGCCTCAAGAACGAAAACTCCACCAATGATAATGAGCAGAATTTCCTTCTTCGTCATAAGGGCCAACGCGCCGATAACTCCACCAAGGGCGAGGCTCCCTGTATCACCCATCATGATCTCAGCGGGGTGTCCGTTAAACCACAAAAAACCGACGCAAGCCCCGACCACAGCAAGGCTGAGAACGGTCAGCTCCCCGCCTCCCGGTAGATAGGGAATCTGGAGGTATCCGGCGAAGTCTACCCGGCCGGTCACATAGGACAGTACTGCAAAAGTCAGCCCCACCATGAGCACGAGACCCGTCGCCAGGCCATCCAGTCCGTCGGTAAGGTTCACCGCATTGGACGTGCCGATCAACAGGATCATTGCAAAGGGGATGTACCAGATACCCAGGTCAAGGACCGGCGGTTTTATAAAGGGCAGAAAGAGCTTTGTGGTGTGCTCATTGCCGAAACGGTACAAAAGAAAGCTCACGACAAATGCGACAACAACCTGCCCGGTGATTTTGTACCAACCCCTAAGACCGTCTTTGTTTTTCCGGAGTATCTTTCGTAGATCATCGGCCATACCGATAAGCCCAAAACCGAGGACCGCCATAATGCCGATCCAGGAATATGCGACAGAAAGATCAAGCCAGAGGATTGCGGAGACGATAATTGAGACGATAATCAGAACTCCGCCCATTGTAGGGGTGCCGGATTTGACCATATGGCTTTCCGGGCCATCAAGTCTGATCTCCTCACCGAACCGGAGAATTCGCAGTTTTCGGATCGTCCAGGGGCCAAAAAGAAAGGTAATCATCAGCGACGTAATGGCCGCGTAGGCCGCCCGAAAGGTGATGTACTGAAAGACGTTGAACGGCGTAAAGACGTTTGTCAGGGGATAGAGCAGTTCCTTGAACATCAGCGCGTCCCTCCGGCTAGGGTTGACTCTTGCCGCTCAGGGGGCCCAGGGGGCCTTATTTCAGAAATCTTTGTCATGCCGGGGATCAGCGCTTCCAGACCAACCGCTCTACTCCCTTTCAGAAGGACCAGTTCTCGTCCGGAAAAAGACCGCAGCCTCTCTGAAAGCTCGGTAACATCAGAAACCGCAACGACGGTGTCAGGGACCGTCGATCTCCGCCTGAAGGCCGCACGAAACTCGTCTCCAACCAAAAAGAGCGAATCCGGCTCAAGCTGGAGTGCTTCCGCAAGCACCTCATCATGGGCAGTCGCTGCAAGACTGCCAAGTTCGTACATATCGCCAAGCACAACCACCAACGGCCGCTTCGTTTCGCCGGTTGAGACGCGCCCGCCGGTTGGCGACTCCACACCGCTTTTCTGCAGATCGTCAACCATCTTCAATGCGGCCCGCATGGAATCGGGGTTGGCGTTGTAGGCGTCATGAATGACGATACCGCCTTCGGCAAGGCGAATCCGCTCGGCCCGGCCCGACGGAAGAGTTTCAGTCCAGGCCACTTCGTCAAGATCGGGAATTGAACCGGTTACCGTCTCTACCAGCCGTATGGCCCCCAGAGCGTTCATGCCGTTGTGGCGACCGATCATCGGAAGAACCGTTTCAGCACGATCTCCGAACGTAATTACCAGCCCTCGATCACCACCGTCACGGATTGTGGCGTTTTGTGATTTCGGGCCAAAATAAACGACTGTTCCGCGAATACCCTCGGCAAGGAAATCCCGATAATCGTCATTTTCCGGAAGCAACAGTGTTTCTTTTCCGGTAAAACGGGAGGAGATCATCTTCTTTTCCGATGCAATAGCGTCACGACTCCCCACAAGACCGGCGTGGGCTATTCCTACATTGGTGATCAATGCGTATCGGGGACGAACGATATCGGCAAGATTTTTCATCTCCCCGGGGGCGCTCATGGCCATTTCGTACACGGCAAACGGCACGCCCGGCGGCGAGTCAAAAACAGAGAGGGGCAACCCGGTCTCCGAGTTCAAATTGCCCTTGCTGGCGTATACCTCTCCACTGAGAGAGAGCAATGCGCGAACAAATTCCTTGGTTGTCGTTTTCCCGTTACTCCCGGTAATACCAATCCGCATAGTGGTGGACAACCAGGTATCCACATACCAGATTGCCAACTTTTGCAGGGCAACGAGAGAATCAGGAACGACGACAACTGGAATCGTCCAGGGGCGGCCATCGGGGCTGCTCTCGTGACGAACAACAGCCGCCGACGCCCCGTGCGACCTCGCAGCATCGACAAAGAGTTCTCCGTCAGTGTTCTCACCTTGAAGTGCAAAGAAAAGTGACCCCGCCGTGCATACCCTGGAATCAATCGCGATTGAACGGATACGTTCAGAACCACCGGTCCCTGTACCGTCACCGGCATCTGTGCCGACAGGTGTCACGACGAAACCACCTATCACCCCGGCAATTCCGTTCAGATCTGGAAATCGAGAATCACTGTTGCTGTTGCCGACCGTTCGGTCATTCACTCTCGTCCCACCCCAGTTCAAAGCGTATTCGTTCAATCCGTTCTGCCGAGGCAGCTTCCAGTCCAAGATCGCCTTCGGCCAACTTTCGTATTCGTGACGGTGATCGTAACCCTGCGATTCCGACGATAAGCCGTTTGTTCGCTTCCAGGATACGCAGATGCTCCCGCTTAACACCCTGCAGGTGTCCTTCCATGCGGCTAAAACGGTACGACTGCCACACGTTGGCAACAAACAGCGTCGGCGTCAGCACGATAAACGAGATCAGTACAGCTTTACGCAATCTACCACTCACCACCAGTTTTCCTTTCTATAACCCGCAGTTTGGCACTACGGGACGCCGGGTTCTGAGCACGCTCATCGTCGTCCGGTATCACCGGTTTCTTCGTCAAAATGACGTACTCTCCTTCCTCTTTAACCATCGGCGAAACGTGAACGACAGTAGAGAGTCCATTAACGGCCTTGCCCGCCAAAGCACGGAATGAGTGCTTCACAATACGGTCCTCAAGAGAGTGAAAGCTAATGACGATAAGCCGTCCTCCCCGATTCAACGCCGCAGCGGCCAAGGGCAGTACCCGCTCGATCCGGCCCAGCTCATCGTTCACGGCAATCCGAATTGCCTGAAACGTCCGGGTGGCCGGATTGTTGCGGCCGTGCCGATACTGCGGCGGCACTGCCCGGCGAACACAATCGGCCAGGGCGACGGTGCTCTTTAGAGAACCGGGACGTTCGCGACAAATTGCCCGGGCTATCCTCCGTGAGTACCTCTCTTCCCCGTACCGGTAGATGAGGTCCGCCAGATCTCGTTCAGAAATGGACTGCAACAGATCTTCGGCGGTCGGCATATCAGACATCCTGTTCAGACGCATATCCAGGGGACCGTCGTCACGGAAGGAAAACCCCCGATCAGGGTCCGTTAAATGCACCATGGAGACGCCCAGGTCAATCAGAATCCGATCGAACGCCCGTTCCTCGGCCAGAACATCATCAAACCAGCCGTGTATGACGGTAAATCTCGAAACGTCGCCGATTCGCCGCTGGGCCTGCTCGATCATCTGAATATCCGCGTCAATACCAACTACCGAACAGGAAGGACAGAGTTCCAGGAGACGGGCCGTGTGCCCGCCTCCTCCAAGAGTTGCATCACAGATTCTCGCGCCCGGCGGCAGCGGTTCCATGAACCGTTCCACCTCCCGCGGCATGACCGACAGATGCTCAACACCCATGATCAGAAGAACCCATGGTCAAAAGAAAGAGACGGACCCTCCCAGTTCTTCGGCCGCCTCCTGAAACTCATCTTCATTCTCGTCGAGATACGCCTTGTACTCATCAACATCCCATATCTCTATGTACTTCTTGATTCCGTGCAGAATGCACTCTTTTTTCAGACCCGCCGTCTCCTTCAGGCTCGGCGGAATCAAAATTCGTCCCGTCTTGTCCAGTTCCACCTCCTGTGCCGGTGCAATGATTCTGCGCTGGAGTAGTCGTGCTCTCCTGGAAAACGGCGACGCCGCTTCCATAAGGTTGTCACTCAGGACCTTCCACTCCTCGGGAGGGAACAGCCAGAGACAGCGATCAATACCGGAGGTGATTACGAGTGTATTTCCAGGCACTTCGGAACGGAGCTTACTCGGTACCAGCAAGCGTCCTTTATCGTCCAGTGCATTTCGATACTGCCCCGTAATCATCCCTTAATCACCACTTTTCCCTAACTTTTCCCACTTTTTCCCACATGACCTATATATTAGATCACCCACGGGTAATGTCAATCTTTGTAGACAGAATTCGCGTAAAAATAAAAATTGGAACTGGAGAAGTACTTAACAGATAAGTAGTGGCTTGTCAGGAATCGCTGTCAGGAATTGCTATAACGGAGTAATGCGCCGGTCTGAGGTCGAACGTCAGGTCGGACGTCAAGTCGAATGTCAGACCAGGTGTTTGATATTTTCAACCGTTGGAAGTTTCATCCGACGGTAGTTGAAATCGGGAAATAGCGGATGCTTCTTTTCCACCGCCGTCAGCCATTCGGTCCCCATGTTTCTCTGGGAAAGCGCGTCGTAGACCCGGGTGAAGTTTAACAGATGTTCCTTCACCCTTCGTTCTGCGTAAGGAACAACCGTTTTGGCGTTCATGATAAACGGCCAGTCCGAAGCCAGACTCAGAAGAACCTCTCGGGCCGCCTGGTTCAGGGCCCGTTCTTTCAGGCCACTCTCATCGGGGAAACGCGCCACCAATTCGGCCATCCGTTCAATTGCCTGGTGAGTATGCCGGTACACCCAGTCGTTGGTACCGTCCAACCAGACCTCAGCGTATCCCCGGCTCCCCCAGCTGGAGAACGTCGGGGCCACCGTCTCGGCGGTTCCATGCTTCTTGAGGTAGGGCGACGGCGTTGTGAACGTCACAGTACCATTCCCTTCCCGGTGGAGTGCGTCGGCAACCCGAAAAACTTCCTCTATCCATTGGGGCCCTTCAAACCACCAGTGACCAAAAAGTTCAGTGTCGTAGGGACTCGTAATAACCGGTGGCGCGGGAATAACCTCCCGCAGCCGCTGAATATGTTCAGCCTGACGGGCCACAAACTCCCGAGCGTGTTGTTGTACAAGCTCCTGAGCTTTGTCGGGATCGTAGACGACCTTGGCGTTTGTATCGCCGGTTATGGCGTGGTACTTGAATCCCGTGTCAATCCGGATGCCGTCCTCATGGATATAGGGGCCGATATAACTCAGCGGCAGATCATGACCGATATCCCGGTAAAAATCCCGGTAGACCGGGTTGGCAGGATACCCCTGTTCAGAAGACCAGACCCAGGTGGCGGTATACACATCCCGGGGAAAGGCGGCAACGCCTGCAGGAGTCCTAATCGGTGCATACGTGCCGTTTGCCGGTTGGGGTTCACCAAAAATAACGCCATGGGCGGCACTTATGTAGTACTCATAACCCGCTTCGGCAATCAGGGCATCCAGACCTTCATAGTATCCGCACTCGGGCAGCCATAGCCCTCTTGGTTTGTTTGAAAAGTAGCGTTGATGACTTTCCGTGCCCAGTTCAAGCTGAGCCCGGATGATTTCGGGGTACTGACGATAATTGGGAAGAAACGCATGTGTTGCCGCCGTCGTCAAAAGTTCAAGGTGGCCCCGTTTGGCAAAGTAGTCAAAACCGCGCAGAATGTTCCCGTTATAGGTCTCGACTATGTCGGTCCGGTCCCCGGTGTACCGATCGTAGTACATACCAGCCAGACGGTGTAATTGAGGATTCGACGCAGTTCTGTCCAGCTCGCGCTCCGCAAGCTCGATATTCGTCTCGAGATAGTGGGCGTACCGTTCCATCAGGAACTGATCCTGCAGCATAAAACTAAGGGTCGGCGAAAACGACATAGCCAGCGAAAATGAAACATCATCGGCTTCCAGCCGCGAAAATGTCCGCAGCAACGGTAGATAGGTTTCGCTCAGCGCCTCAAAAAACCACCGTTCTTCCAGAAACGACTCGTGTTCGGGATGGCGGACTAGAGGAAGATGGGAATGCAATACGAGTATAGAATTACCCATAGATGTGTCAGCTCCTTAGTGACGAACCCCTAACTATGACCCGCTCCGTTCATCATGGTCATCACCAAACGGAGGGACTTCAAGGTACTCCAGCCCGCATAGTTCGTAGAGGGCCATACGGTCAGTGTCCATTGATTCCGGGGCGAATGGTAACCTTCCCCGGGGGACGTATACCTCATTGGAGACGGCCAGGAGTTCTCGTCTGTGGTTGTTTCGTGCCACAAGCTGTATCCGGTAGAACGACTCCAGTCGGGGTAGATAGATGTACCAGCTTGAATCTTCTATTTGAACGGGGATTTCGAATGAATCCTGAATTCTCAGATCATCGGTCGATCCGTCAAGCTGCAGTACTCTTAAAAAAATTCCGTCAAACCTGATCGATTCCTGGTATTCCTTTGCTTTTGCGGTACTGATGTCCCAATAGGTATACGCCCAATGGGGATCACGAAGCATTAGTGTAATCCGGTTGATTTCGTAGTGGGCCGGAAGCACAAAGTCATCCAAAAGGTCTTCAGTCGACGGCTCAACGTCTTCATGTATTACAGAGAATTTTTTCTGTTGGATCCGCACCGTTTTGCTGTTGACGGCTTCCCGTTCCTCACGGTCCTCGTCGATGATATCGGTAAGCAGGCCTATCAGCTGATCCCGGTCAACGTCCGGGTCCGGTTCCAAACCGTTCCTCGACGCAACAAGCAACAAACCTTCAAATGAAAGCTCTCCCAGTCGAGTACGGATCA
>JBAYPC010000153.1:0-6737 GCA_041677905.1 Alkalispirochaeta sp.
GTTAGCGGTGTTCGTGACGTCGGTAGCGAACTCATGAGTTGCCTCCTTTGAACGACCGCAGCAGGATGGCAAAGATGATGAGGGCAAAGAAGACCAGGGGAGCCCAGCCGCCGGCGTCGGGGATTCCCTGGATGGCCGCTTCGGCAATGCCCAGAATGAGGGCGCTCACAACGATCATGGGCAGATTTCCGATTGACGCCATCGCCACAAGGGAAAAGGAGCGCATGGTGTAGGCACCGCCGACCATCGGAAAGATGGAAAACTTGGTCATGAAAAACGTCCCGACGACACCCAAAAGCGCCGCCGAAATGGCAAAGACGATCGTGTAGGTCCGCTGTACGTCGATACCGACAATACGGGCTCCCCGGGGGTTTTGACCCACCGCCGTCGCCGCCTGACCCAGTCGGGTTCGCTTCAGGAACAGGTACAGTCCCAACAGGCTCAGCAACGCCAACGCGACAAAGACAAAGTCGTAGACACCGAAACTCACCCCTCCGACGGTGGCAGAGGCCGACACGTAATCGAGGCTGAGCTTCCGCGGCTGGGAGGTGGCGATCAGGTTGACGGTCTGACCCAGGACCATAGCGACACCGAACGTCAGTATCAGCTGGTTCAGTTCCGGTCCGTCCACCGTTTTCCGAATGGTAATACGGTACAGGATGATGCCCAGAACAAACATGATGATCGTCGTCGGTATGATCGCGACAAATGGATCAACACCGAACGTCCGGGCGGTAAAATAACTCAGATACGCCGCAACCATCATCATCTCGCCGTGGGCCAGGTTAACGATATGAACAATGCCCAGAACGAGGGCCATCGGCAGAGCAACGGCGGCGTACAGCCCGGCCCGCTGAATACCGTAGACCAGAGCGGTCGGTTTCCAGAAGAAAATTGCGAGGGCTATGATCCCGGTGGCGACGATCAACGTCACTTGAAGCCGTCTAAAGGTAGACATGTGTAATAAACTCCAGAATTGACGGATTTTGCGCCGGAGAGGGACCAACGGTCCCCCTCCCGGCGCATCTCATTTTACGCTACAGAACTACTTACGCTGCAGAACTACCGATCCCAGGACGGGAAGGGATAGCTCGGTTCTGCTGTGGCAAACTCAAAGGGCCACAGCACCTGCTGCGTCCCACCCTGCCACTGCAGGATCTTCTGATTACGAATCCCCTGGTTGGAGATAATTTTGGAAGGGCCAAAGGTGATCGTCTCACCGAGGGGTGATTCGTACTTGATGTTTTTCAGTGCCTTTATGACCGCTTCTTTTTCGACTGTGCCGGCTTCTTCGATAGCCTGGGCCAGGACCATGACGGCGCTGTATCCGAGAGGTGCAAAATAGGTAGCCGGCTCTTCGTTGTACTTGGATACGTATCCTTCGTAGAACTTTCGACTCACCTCACTTACGGTATTCAGAGCGGGCGCCCACATCCCGTAGAGGGTTGTACCTTCCGCCAGCGGGGACTCACCAAAGTCGGCAGGCCACCCTGGAGGCGCTCCGACAAAGAGGGGCGGAGCAAATCCGATCGCCCGAGCCTGTTCCATAATCGGCAACGCGTCGGCTTCCCAACCGGCCCAGATAAAGACGTCGGGGTCGTACGCTTTTGCCCGTTCCAGTACGGCGGTATAATCGCCACCACCCATGGCGGCAGACTGGAATGACTCACCGGTGATCTCCATGTCGGCAAAAAGCTCCTTGGTTGCATCGTAGGAGGCACTGCCGAAGGCGCCTTCTTCATAGGCCAAAAACCACCGCTCTATCTTGATTTCATCGTAGCGTTCAGCGATATCGCCCCAGCCTTCTACGTAGCTGGCACCCTGGTTGTAGTCCCACGGATGGAGGTGGAAGTACCACTCCTGGTTGGGGCCTACCGCCTCTTCGGCGAGGTGACTGGCTGCACCGGTCCAGAGGGTTACTTTTTTGTACCGCTTCATCGCCGGAATCTGTCCAAGGTGTACACCGCTGGCCATACCGCCGATGAAGAAATCGACCTTGTTTACCGTTGCCAGCCGTTCAATTGCGGCGGCTCCCTTTTCAGGATTCAACTCACTGTCGATAACGTCCAGAACAACCGGCCGACCAAGCAGCCCGCCGTTTTCATTGAGAACGTCGACGGCCAACTGGGCCGCTTTGCTTCCCTGGTCGCCGGTAATGTCCCCTAACGGCCAGACTCCGCCCAGGCGAATCGGTTTGACCGCATCGCCTGATTCCTGTGCCCCTCCGGCAAATGCCGTCCCGGTAAACACCAGCCCGACTATGATCAAAAGCGCCGGAAGCAAGGATAATTTCGTCTTCATAGGTACCTCCTTAGAATTTTGACAGGTGAATCACCTCTCATTTATCGATTATCAGCGCAGTTTGCCCAGCCGTCAAGTTTTATTTTTGCGTATGGAGGCTTTTTTGCTTTTGTATTTCCACCGGCCCGGTGATAATCGACATACCATGACGGAACAACGGTTGACGGTGCGCGGTGTGGAGATGGCTTTTTGGGATACTTTTTGGGATGAAGGAATGGGCGAAACGGGTGACACGCCCGACACGGGTGACGCGGAAGCTGCAGGACCGCCCGCGCCCGCCGTTGTGTTTGTCCACGGAAACACCGGTGGTAAGGTGTGGTTTTCCCGGGTCATGGATATACCCGGGTACCGGACAATCGCCATGGACCTGCCCAACTTCGGCAATTCAGGACGCCTCGATGTGGCCGATATCGATGTGTACGCCGACTACCTGGCGGCGTTTCTCAAACTGTTGGGTCTGTCCGGCAGTTGCGTCGTCGGTCACTCTCTCGGCGGGGCGGTGGCGGTGTCTCTGGCGGTCAGGTACCCGGATATGGTACAGCGGATGGTGCTGGTTGATTCCCCCGCCCTTGATGGTCTTCACACGCCGGAGGCGTACTACCCGATAATCGAAGGGTACAAAACCGACCGAAACCTCCTGCGGCAGGCGCTTCAGGCGGTGATGCCGACCCTGGACGATGAGGGTTTTCTCGACGAGCTGACGACAAACGCCTTGAAGATGAACCCGATAGCCTTTGCGGGTAACGCCCGCGCCCTGGACCGGTTCAACTACGAGGGAAAAGGCATGTCCGTACAGATACCCGTTGTGGTGGTCCGGGGAGAACGGGACACCCTTATCACCGAAGAGATGGCCAGGGCGACGGCTGAGGCGTTTCCAAAAAGCCGCCTGGAACTACTGGACCGAGTCGGCCACTCGGTCATGGTAGAAGATCCGGACCGGTTTATCCGCCTGGTCAGTCGTTTTTTGACCAACCGTCTCCGCTAGTCGTTCAGATTTTATCCCGCTGCAAGACCCTCAACCACGTCCTTGTACTTTTCGTGGATCAACCGCATATCAAAACTGTAAAAACTCTCAATCATCTCATCCAGTTCATCCTTCGTGTAGTGCCGTTCAGTATCCGGGAAAAAGTGCTTGTCCTCTTTCTCTATGTGCTTCGGATAAAAATCGATAAGCTGCTGCATAGCGTCAAGTGCGTCGGCCAGTCGTTCTTTCTTCCCGGCCACCACGTCGTTCTTGGCATCCACCAGCTGACCCGTCAGTTTCCGGCCCAGAAGATGTTCTTCGGTGAGTTCCTGCATCAGCGCACGTTCGCTCTCCGAAAGCGGTCGACTCTCCAGATCCTTAAAGAGGATATCCTCTTCCTTTCCGTGATGACAGCGATCGGCGTAGGTCTTGATAAAGTCAACCAGAGTATCTATCGTTCCCGAGTCTAACTCTCCCCCCGCCTCCAGACGCTTTTTCTCAGCATCCATAAACACAATGGCCCGCTCGATCAACCGGTGTTCGATCATCAGACAACCTCGCGGTTTGGTACAACCGTGCTTCATACAGAACCTCCTGCTTTGAACTTGTTATCCGTCCGTCAAACGTACGGTTTCTACCATGGTAGGGGGTGGTCCACCGTCCGGTCAACTTATATTGCTCGAAACCCTTTTTCAGCGTATGATATAGCCATGGACACAGGCGTACGAATACTCAACCAACATGATTTAGACCGAATCCGCGGCTTCCTCTCTCTCGCTACAGAAGGGGGGACATCCAAATTTCGCACTCTCCTGTCCCTGAAGAAAGACCTGGTCACCGCAACCAAACTGGAGCCCCATGAAATACCCCCCGATGTAGTCACCATGAACAGCGAAGTCCGCCTCGGGGGAGGGTCCATCGCCGGATCAACTGTCGTCAAAGTAGTTTTCCCCCAGGACGCCGGCATGGGGGAAGGTAACGTCAGCCTCCTGGCACCCCTGGGTGCGGCACTTCTGGGTCATAAAAACGGTGACACCGTCACCTATTCCGCACCGGGAGGCGAAATAGAGGTCAAGATACTGGAAATTGTCTACCAGCCCGAGTCCTCCGGGGACTACACCTCGTGACCCCGCCGCTAAACCCACGACTAAACCAAAGGCGCGGCAGATGACGTTTTTCCTCGATATCTGGGAAACAATCTCCGGCAGTGTCCTGCTGACCGCCGTATTTATCTTCCTGGCCCGACTGATGGACGTCTCTTTAGGGACGGTGCGATTGATCTTCTCTTCCAGAGGGTACCAGAAACTGGCACCCCTCATCGGCTTTTTCGAAATCCTTCTCTGGGTCGTTGTAATTCAGCAGGTCATGGTGAATATGTCCGACTGGATCAACGCCGTCGCCTATGCAGGCGGGTTTGCCGCAGGCACCTACGTCGGCATCGGTGTCGAAAAAGCACTCTCCCTGGGTGATGTCCTTATCCGCGCCATAATTCCCGGCAGTGGTGGTGTCCTCAGCGGAAAACTGCGGGACGCCGGCTTTGCCGTAACCGAGATAAACGCGGGCGGTCGGGACGGCCCGGTCACCCTCCTGTTCACCCTTATTCCACGCCGACACTTCCAGTCCGCCAAGACCGTCATCGAAAGTGCCGGGCAGTCAATCGTCTACTCCGCCGAAGATGTAAACCTCGTAGCAGGCGCCGGCCGCCGGTGGATGCTGGACCAGCATCGCGCTCACCCCATCGACAAAGACGTCTAATGTCCCTGACAACACTAAACCGTCCAGGCTTTACTATTGAATATGACGAGCCAAATCACGGCCTGCTTTAATGAGGTCATTTACTACTACAGAAATTCCTATCCCCTTTCGACGGGCAATTTCCTCGACAAAAGATAGGGATTCTGATTCGAGATAGATCGGTATCTGAAATTCCGCGTCTGGAACGTAGAATTTTCCTCGCTCTGCACCCGTAAAATCGTATTCTTCTTTCATGTCATTGTCGTTCATACAATCTTGCCTCCCGGGATGTGGCCTTCCTGGCGGAAATGATTCTGATCAACGAGTCGCTTTCCCCTACATCGTTGTAAGTATGGACCATTACGATAAGGACACCATTTGAGGTAATACCAAGCGTAACCCAGCGATCTTCGTCCGTACTATGTTCCTTATCGTACAACGTCATAGCGTTAGAATCACGAAGTATGCTCGCAGCGTCTGGAAAACTGACACCATGGCTACTCAGATTTTTTTTGGCCTTGTTTTCGTCCCATTCAAACCTGTAGACCACAAATTATTGTACTCCATTTTTCAGAATACTTCTATCTGACGCTGAACAAGATAAAGAAAACCGTCTAGCGCAGAGACTCCCGGTAGAGCTCGCTGTAGCGGCCGCCTGATGCAAGAAGCTCATCGTGGGAGCCCGCCTGAAGGATACGACCGTGTTCAAGAACCAGAATACGGTCGACGTGGCGCACCGTAGAAAGCCGGTGGGCGATGATGAAACTCGTTCTCCCCTCCATCAACGTGCGGATCGCCCGCTGAATGCGCAGTTCCGTCTCCGTGTCGATGCTGCTTGTCGCCTCGTCAAGGATAAAGATGCGGGGGTCCGCCAGAACCGCCCGGGCAAAAGAGATGAGCTGCTTCTGTCCCGTAGAGATGCCCGAACCGCCCTCTCCCAGCTCGTGGAGGTAGCCCCCGTCAAGAGCCATGATCATCCCGTGGGCGTCCACCATCCGGGCTGCCTCTTCAATCTCCCGGTCTGTTGCGTCGGGCCGGGCGAAGGCGATGTTATCCCGGACACTCCCCCGAAAGAGCTGCGGCGTCTGAAGTACATACCCCATGTGGCTGTGAATCCAGGACTGACTCCGTTGGCGCAAGTCGGTGCCGTCTACAAGGATACGCCCCGCCACGGGCTCATAAAACCGTCCCACCAGATTGACGATGGTGCTCTTCCCCGCCCCAGTCTCACCCACCAGAGCTATCGACTCACCGGCGGCCACCTCCAGGTCAAAATCCTGCAGTACCGGTCGACCGTGCCGGTAGTTGAAACTGACCCGGTCAAAACGGATCGCCCCGTGGCAGGGAGGCCACTCCTCCCTGCGCGGCTGCAGAACTGTACCGAAGCGCTCGGTTACCTCCGGCGAGTCGGTGATCTCCGGCGGCGTGTCCAGCAGCGAACCGACCCGCTCGGCCGCGCTCTGGGCGGACTGCAGTTCCGTCAGTACCCGGGCCACCTCCCGAACCGGCTCAAAAAACTGCACCGTGTAGCCCACAAAGGCGACGATAACACCCACCGAGATGGAGCCTGTCTGCAACCGGACGCCGCCGGCGGTAAGGGCAATGCCGGTACCGATACTGCCCAACAGAAGGACCACCGGCAGGTACAACGCCGAGAAAACCGCCGCCCGGATCGAAGCGTTGCGCATGCGGCCGGTCAGTGAAGAAAACTCATTCAGATTTTCCTTTTCCCGGACCA
>JBAYPC010000154.1:0-6737 GCA_041677905.1 Alkalispirochaeta sp.
ACCCACGACGGTCCCTGGGGTGCGGCAGGCCTGCTTCAGCGGGACGGCAGGTAGCAGCTTTCTGCCGTCCTAATCCATCCTTCCCCCTAATCCTTGAATTTCGAAGCAGCGTCACTAACAGCAGACTTCAGAGAATCCCAGGCAGACTCCACGCCCTCCTTGAGCGACTCCCGTGCAGCGTCACTCGCCTCGGCAAGCTGTGACAGTTTCGCCTTGCCATCTGCGATCTTGCTTTCCAGCGTCCTGATCTGTTTGTTCATTTTCAGCTGAACATCTGCGTCGGCCCGTGAAACCTTGGCCTTGAGCTTGTCAACGTCGGCTTGCCACTCATCCAACTGAGCCTGCTTCTTCTGTCGATACAGTTCTTTATCACTCATGATATCCTCCACACCTGATTGTCAATACCGCAGCACCGCCGCGACCCGGGCCTGATCAGGAAGTTTTTCCGGTGAAACGACAAATACCGCGCCCCCCTTGGTCAAGGTCTGGACGGCGGCAAAATCGAGAAGGTCCTCGTCGCCCGGCTGCTGGGTATCGTGCAGTTCGACACCGCCATTTTCCGGATCAAATCTGCCCCACATCTGCACCCCAAGAGAGACGAAGAGTACCTCGACCCGCCCGTGGTGCGCCGCCGGAACCACCTCTGTAACCTCTGTCGTCGTCCGGCCAGTGCCGGCCAGTTGTTGATACTGCCCAAAAGCCGCCTCCCGTTCCTCGTTAAATATCGGCTCGACTATTGCCCACGCCCTCGGATGAAGCTCTTCCGGCCTCATCTCATCGGGATTTCCTGGAATCCCGTCTTCCACCAGATGGGGATAGGTGTTTACCTCTTTGTAGATCGGGAACAGCTCCTCCACACCGGCCAGCACAAGGGGAGACCGGGTGTCTGCAAGAAGATCCGTCAACTCTCTATCGATCAAACGGAACCACTTGCGAAGACGCTGCTTCGTGTCGCTGCCGGTTTCATGCCCATGGGACTTGGCCGACTGGCTCCCGACTCCCGCCGGCGTGCCTATGTGAAATTGAAGTTTTTTCCGCGGCCAGTCACTCGGAAGGGATTCAGAAAGCGATCCAGGCGTATCGTCCAACTCGATTTCATCCACCGTGTACTGCGTACCCTCCAGCAGCCGAAGCTTGTTCTGACTGACAGCAAGAATGTGGAAGACACCGTCACTCGTTAGAATCGGCAGCAGCGGCTTTATATGAAAACGGTCGGTCACGACGACCAACTCAGAAAGTTCGAGAGGCAGTCTGAAAATATGAAAGACCTCCGCAGAGAAAAAAACCGCCAGCCCGTCACTTTGATGCTGCCAGAAACCAATCCCCTGAAGCAGACGCCGCGGTTCTTTGAGCATTTCTTCTACATCGGGAGTACGCAGACCCTTCGCCAGCAGTCGCTCTTCCACCTCAGCCAACAAATTCTTGAAACGAATCGGACCCTGCTCGGTTTTCGGCCCCGTCCGGTGAGTCGGCATGAAAAGCGAAACACACCAGTCGGAACGCTTCGTGATTAATTCCTTCAGTTCTTCAGTTGTAATAATATCCATAAAACAGTCCTCCCTTAAAAATTCCTAATCCCGAATCCAGGCACGGCCCAAGAGGTGAAACATGGATTACCGCATGCATACTACCACGGATGCGATTCATAGCACAGACGCCCTTGCACCGGTTGGTACACCTTCATTATCTCTTCCGGAATAAAGGTCGAACCATCCGGTTCCGCCATGCCCCATTCCGTATACCCGACACGCCCCACCCGGATCGACGGGGCTCTCTGCCCAGGATCGTACACCTCTTCCCGTCCCGCCCCTTCTGGAGTCGTCGGCCGGCCCGGGAGGTGAGCGTATCTTTCACCTGACCGCCAGCACCGGCCAAAGGGAGTTTGTTCCCGGTGTTGTTACCCCAACCCTCGGCTACAACGGCGACTACCTCGGTCCGCCCCCAACCTTCAGGGATGGAAGGACACAATCCTGTTGTGGCCGAACGACCGGATACGCATCATCATGCGTTTTGAGGATTTTGAGGGCGTCTATATGTACCATTGCCACCTCTTAGAACACGAAGATCAAGGGATGATGGGGCAGTACACCGTGGCCCGACCACGCGGTTCCCGGCAATAATTGTATTGGTGGGGAGTTATGAGTGAGTCGGTCTTTCCGCTGAGTGATCGAACAATGGTGTTTTCTTTATTGTCGTTACGTGATATTATCGAGCAGTGATACTGCGGTTCAAAGATACAAGGCTGGAAGAAATTTACATCGGACGACTTCCGAAACGCTTTGACCCAGTACTGGCCAAAAAAATCCGAAAGGTTCTGGTGTTTCTGGAAGCGGCAGTAGATACTCGCGACATTCGTGCATATAAAGCGCTTCATTTGGAGTCTCTGGATGGAAATTTATCGGGTTTTCATTCGGTGCGGATCGTTGGAACTGGTCAGAGAATTCTCTTTCGGGTGAAATCCCCGGAGCTATTGGAGGTGCATCTTGAAAACTACCATTGAACCCACATTGCCTGGGGAGTACCTGGAAGACTTCATGAACGGAATGAGCCGATATGAATTGGCCAAGCGGTCCGGACTCACCCCTACCCAGGTGGGTCAGATAATTGCCGGACGACGCGCTATTACTGCTCTGACAGCTCTGAAGCTGGCCCGTGTCTTTGATACCTCTCCTGAGCTATGGCTGAATCTGCAGACCAAATACGATCTGTACGTAGAATCCAGACGTCACCCGGAGCTTGTTTCTGCCTGATTCCACCGCACTATTGTCGAAGAAGTTGGAGAAGCACACCTCAGGTGATCCACTTCCGGTTGATGTTCCGCAGGCTGATGTGAAAGAGAATTGCGCAAAAAACGGCGATGATGGGGAAAGTTACCGTCAGGGGCATTGTGTTGGTGCTGTTGATTGCGTGGTGAAGGATGTCGACACCGTACGTCAGGGGCAACATATAGGACAGGGGCCGTAGAACTACGGGAAGTGAAGCGACAGGGAAGAAAAGGCCACAGAGGAAGATCATTGGAAAGCGGACGAAGTTTGAAAACGTCTGGGCTTCAAATACTTCGCTGACTGAGACGGCTACAAAAAGGCCGAGAAAGGTTGAGGCGACGGCGATCAAGAGGATTGCGGGTATTACGGTTACCCATGAAATGGCGGAGAGGTCGGTCAGGAAGAGGGCAAGGACGATGGGAACGATGGCGTTGACCGAACCGAAGAGAATCGCCCCGGCCGTTTTGGCCAACATAAGCAGGTTCAACGAGATTGGAGCAAGGAGGAGTCGTTCAAAGGACCGGTTCTTTTTTTCAAAGGTAATCGTTACGGCCAGCATTGAGGTTGTGCCGAAGAGGACGGAAATTGCAATAACGCCGGGGAGTATGGCGGGAATACTCTCCAGACCACTGCCGGACTTTATGAAGAACATGCTTGTCCACGCTATGGGGAACATCAATCCCCAGCTGATATTCGGTGGTTTGAGATAATAGGCGCGCATGTCCTTTAACAGGATATTCCAGAAGGCGATCCATTTTTTCATGAGTTACCGCCTTTTTTCAATGCGTTTGCCTCAATTCCGGTGACTGTTACAAAAACCTCTTCCAGGGACGGACCGATACGGCGGGCTTCGGTGACTTCTCCGTTCTGATCTTCAATGAACCGGACCAGTGGGCCCAGGCTGATTGGCTGGGTAGAATCGACGCGAACTCGCTCTGGAGAAATGGGTCGGAACGTATAGTCTGGAAACGCGGTGGCGAGTGTCCCGGTGAGTTGTACCGGGCCGGCCAGGGAGATCATCATCACGTGTTTGCCCAATAACGGCTGCAGAAGGTCTTTGACCGTATCCGTTTTGACGATCCGGCCGTTGACGATGAAGGCGATACGCTCACAGAGCCGTTCGGCCTCTTCGATATAGTGGGTGGTGAGAAAAATAGTCGTTCCCCCACGGTGAAGATCGGCGATAAGCTGCCTGATCTGCCGGGCGCTGGCAACGTCGATGCCGGTGGTTGGCTCATCCAGAAAGAGGATCTGGGGGTGGTGAATGATGGCTGCGGCAATGGTGAGTTTCCGTTTCATTCCCTTTGAGTAACCGGAAAACTTACGGTGGGCTGCTTCGGTAAGTCCAAATATCTCTATCAGTTCTCGCGCTCGTTTTTGGCGCGTGGTCTTGCGTATGCCGTAGAGAGACGCACAGAAACAGAGGTTATCAAACCCCGTGAGTTCGGGGTAAAGGTTGCTCTCGTCGGGGACAATACCGATGAGATGCTGGGCGGCTTTTGGATTTTCCGTGCAGTCCTGGCCGGCTACGGTAATCGTTCCCGAATCTGGCCTGGACAGGCCGGTGAGCATGTTGATGGTGGTTGTTTTACCGGCTCCGTTTGGGCCGAGAAAACCGAAGAGCTCTCCCCGCCGGAGTTCGAAGGAGACGTCGTTGACTGCGGTGACATCGTCGAACGTCTTGGTGAGGTTCTCTACTTTGATGAGGGGATCCTGAGCGATAGCTGAGGGTGCCGGTGCGTGTGGTGTCATGTTTTTCTATTTAAGCATAAACGATGCATGTCGTGGAGTAGACAGCAGCTCCGGCACACACCTCCTGCACCGGGTTGACAGGGCCATCTTCCGGGGTGATTCTTAGTGCGGATCACAGATCATGGATGATGCGACCGCCCGACACTACCGCACCCGCTCTTCACAGATGGCCGATATCTACCATTCAGTGGATTCCATCCACCTTCCCCATCTGGTTACCCTCTTACGGCCCGGGGACCGGGTGCTTGATATCGGCTGCGGCACCGGTCGGGACGTCCAGTGGCTTAGGGAGCGGGGTTTCGATGCGGTGGGCGTCGATGCAACGGAAGAGATGCTTAATCAGGGACGCCGGCGGTACAACCTTGCAGGAGAACACATTTCCCGGGATACCCTGCCTGCACTGGCAACGGTACGCGGCCAATTTGAGGCGGTAACGTGCATCTCTGTGCTGCATCACATCGGCCCAACTGAACTTCTGGACGCACTCTACCGCCTCCGCTCGCTCCTTGCCCCAGGTGGCTTTCTCGTAATCAAAACCCCGGTTCGACACTCCGACGTCCGGGGCGATCGCCACGCCGATGGGCGCTATTACACCCTGCGAAATCCCTCGGAGTACCGTTTTTTTCTTGAACGGCTTGGCCTGCGGCGGACGGCCTCATTTGATGAACACCACGACGCTACCGACTCTGATTCGTGCGCCCAGGTGTTTGCCGCCCCCTTGGGGACAGAGCTCAACCCCATGGAAACGGTCGAGTCGGTCCTCTGGGACGACCGTAAAGTCAATACCTACAAGTTTGCCCTGATTCGGGCTGTGGCCGATCTCGCAAGCCGACGGACCCGTGTTGGACGGTGGGTCGATGACGGCAGGGTTGCCATTCCAACCAGCGAGATCGCCGAGCGCTGGCTGGAGTACTACTGGCCGCTGATTGAACCGACTGCTGAACCGGCGATCCTGCTGGGACAGAAAATCAAGGGCAAACAGGACATGGCGTTCCGGAAAAGTCTGGAAGGACTTGCCCGGCGGTGGAGCGGTCTTGGCGGTTATACCGCGTTCCGGGCGGCCATGGAACGGGGTATTCTCGAGGAGTCTGAGATTGCCGAGGTGAAATCCCTCATCGGTGTGATATCCCGGGCTATCGAGCAGCCGGTGCGCTACGCCGGAAACGACCGAACCGGTAAAAACCTCTTTGAAAAATCGGGGCGGGCGATCATCATCAGCGGACCTCTCTGGACTGAACTCGCACTGATGGGCCGCTGGGTAGAGGATTCGGTTCTCCTCCGCTGGGCGGAGTTTGTCGCATCCCTCAAACACCAGGACCCTTCAGTCACCCCGGAAGTGGTCCTCTCCCTTCTCCTTCGTCCCCGCCGAAACGACCACGATACGTCAATCGCCCGGTCCGCATACCACGGGGCTCTCGATAAAACGGGGGCCCTCACCTGCGTCTGGACCGAACAGCCGATCAAGACAGGGAAGAACCTGGCGGTGGATCACGCGATTCCCTGGTCTCTGTGGTTTACCAACGCGCTGTGGAACCTCCTTTCGGTTCAAACAGGTGTCAACGCAAGCAAGAGTGACCGCCTTCCCACGCGTACCCTGGTGGAAAGCCGCCGAGATCGGATAGAAGCGAGCTGGGAGATACTGTGGCAAAGGGAGCCCACGATGTTCCGCGCTCACGCCGGTAAGCTCATTGGTCAATCGATGGACGACTTTGGCCGGCATGACCGGAACGTCCTGTTTGATGCATTCAAGAACTCCATCGAGTTCACCGCCGCAAACCGATCCGTAAAACGGTGGGAGCCGGAGTAACCACCCGACGGGCCGGTTCGGGCACGAAGATATGACCGCCAAAGGAATATGAATACCATCCTATTTGTCAGTATCATCGCGGCGGCCCTGGTGGTCCTTGTTTTTCTGGTGTGGCGTCTCATATCCAATAGAACATCCCTGCCCTGTCCTTCCTGGTTGAGCTGGATGGTAGAGCTGGATAACCCGTTTACCAAGACAAATAGAGCCGGTGTCATTATTGGGCTATTGGGCTTAAAACCTGGCATGAGGGTGTTGGACGCGGGGTGCGGGCCCGGAAGGTTATCAATTCCTGCAGCCCAGGCTCTTGGTCCTTCCGGCGAGGTGACGGCCCTTGATCTCCAGGCAGATATGCTGGCTCGGGTGGAGGAAAAAGCACTGGACAGCGGACTTTCTAATCTTCGGTTTGTACAGGC
>JBAYPC010000155.1:0-6704 GCA_041677905.1 Alkalispirochaeta sp.
CGAGGCCATCCCCATGGGCGCCCGAGTCGTTGCCGTGGCCGACGTCTACAGCGCCCTCACCACCGAACGGGAATACCGAGTGTCCCAGGGAAAACCGTTGAAGTACACACCGGAAGAGGCGTGTGACGTCCTTCTGACCATGGCCGGAACCGTTCTCGACCCGGAACTGACACGCATGTTCGTCACCATGATACGTAAGAGTGCTGCATAACAGCCCCCGACACCCTTGTATAAATGTGCCGTTACAGAAACGTCCGTATCTGCTCTCGCCCTTTGTCGGTCAGATAGGTCAGCCCCGCCTCATCGGTCCCTACCAGGGCACGCCGGAGAAGCCTTCCGTAGACCTTCCGCACTTTCGACGGACTCCATTGCACGTGAAGAGGTAGCGTCGCCACGGTTAACTCCTGTTCCGCTTCGGCTGTATCTGTGTGGTGATCGATATGCCCCAGAAGCACCTGCTCTTCAAAATGTACCTTCTGCCTGATACGGCGGAAAACCCCGGATACAACACCGTAACGGGGAGACACAAGGAATGCCGCTATAAAAAAGAGCAGCATCATCACCACCATCGACGCGGAAATCGATGTATCCCACCCTCCGAATATCCGTCCCTGAGCCAGGCGATACCCAAACCACGCACCGGCAGTTCCAATACCACCACTCAGCACCAGCATGACCGACAACCGGTCGGTCAAAAGGTACGCCGTTGCCGCCGGGGTGATGAAAAACGCTATCACCAGAATCGAACCCACCGCGTCAAACGCCCCCACCGCTACAAGACTGACTAGCGTCATCAGAGCGTACAAAAGGAGGGTCGGACGAAACCCCAGTGTCTTGGCAAGACCGGGGTCAAACGTCGACAGCTTGAGCTCCTTGTAAAAGAGAAGGACAAAAAGCGCCGTGGCAACCATCAAAACAAACGTGACCGTCAGAGACTTTGGCCAGAAGATCACCTCCGGCTCAACATCGGTAAAACCGGCCTGATAGGCCGCAGCGGGGCTGTAGACGCCACAGTTGGTACAGATCTCCACAAACTCAGCCCTCGGATCCCGGGGACTGATACCCTCTTCTCGGCAGTTGATACACTGTCGAGTTATCTCGGCCCGAGGATCGTCTGGAGTTATGACCACCTCTTCAAAGTCACCATAGGTGTGGCTGTTGGTGTTTGCCCAGGCGATACCAATCTCCCCCACCATCACCGCGTCGGTATCCATATGGACATCGTCCACGTACCGTGAGACAAAGATAATCGCCAGAGCAAAGAAAAACGGAAAGACGAGACCTAACGCCGCATCCTGCTGCACCAGTCCCGATCGGTGAACCACCTCCGTCAGGACGACCGTTCCCACGCCCGCCACAGCGCCCCCAAGAAGCAGCCAGGGCGATGAAAGATCCGGTTCACCACCGAGTTTTACCATGACCATAAACGCGACGACGATACCCAGCAGAACCGTATGGCTGATAGCATCCGAAGTCAGGGCCATACCACGCAGCAAAAGAAAGGTTCCCAACATACCGCCGGCAATCGCGATAAATGCACCGATCAGAATTGCCGTGTGTTCTGCATTTCGAAGAAACGCATTGAGAACATCACCATCGACAAACCGCGTCACCACCCAGATCAATCCACGTTCAAGCTGGATCATCCCTGTCCCCCACCGGCAAAACGCTTCCGGTCGTCACGGCGACGCAACAGATCCTGAACCACACCGCGGCCCGGAGCAAAGAGAAGAGATATGGCCACGACTGCAGAGTTGACAAGAATGATCATCGGGCCCGTCGGCAGATCGGTATCGAGAGAACTGACGATGGCCCCGGTACTCCCGGCAATAGCCCCGATAATACCGGCCAACAAGACCATATGTTCAAGCCGATCAGTCCACTGACGCGCGGCAATACCCGGACCAATGAGCATTCCCACCATGAGAACGACACCGGCAAGCTGCAGCCCCATGACCACCGCAGTGACGACAAGTCCCAGAATAAGAGCCGTAAAAACTCCAATTCGATACCCGTTGGCCTTGGCAAACTCTGGATCAAAAGTCACCAGCTTGAATTCCTTCCAGTTCAGAATGAGGATCACCACCATCACTACACTCACAACCGCCAGAAGCTGTACATCCTGCCGGACGATCGCCGCCGCCTGCCCAAAGATAAAGCTGTCCAGACCGGACTGGCTCGCATCAGGCCGCTGCTGGATAAAGGTGAGAATACCAATACCGACGGCAAACCAACCGGTCAGCACAATTCCCATAGCGGTGTCCTGCTTGATCCGGGTCATCCGCGTCACAAGCGAGATAAACCAGACGCCCATAAGACTCACCGCCGCCGCCCCCACAAGAAGAGCCCCCAGTTGACGCCCCGCGATCAGAAATGCAATTCCCACCCCCGGCAGCGCCGCATGACTCAAAGCGTCACCAAGAAGGCTCTGTTTCCGCAGTACCGCAAAACTGCCGATACTGCCGCTTATCGCCCCCAGAAACAGCCCGCCGGCAGTTACCGTACGCAGGGTATAGGTAAACCGGACACCGGCAAGCGCGGCAACGGGAACGACAAGCAACAGAACAGCGCCGGCAACGGTCAGGACGATTCGGTCCTTTCGTCGTGAACGAGAGATCAAGGTCACAGTCAGTTCTCCCGTTCGTCCCGCGGAGTAAGAGCGGCAACACGGCCGCCGTAGGTCCGCTCGATAAGGTCGGTCGTAAAAGTCGAATCGACCGGACCGGCGGCAACAACCGTGACATTTAGAAGGGTTACCCAGTCAAAGTAGTCGGACACAGTCTGCAGATCGTGGTGTACCACAATAACCGTCTTTCCCCGAGACCGCAGCTGGTGAAGAATACCGATAATCGCCCGCTCCGTCACAGCGTCCACCGCCGCAAACGGCTCATCCATGAAGTAGATGTCCGCATCCTGAACGAGTGCCCGGGCAAGAAACGTCCGCTGCTGCTGCCCCCCCGAAAGCTGACTGATCTGCCGGTCGCTAAACTCAGTCATACCCACCTGTTCCAGAGCTTCCATGGCGAGCCTGCGTTCGTGCGCCCCGGTTCGCCGTATCCAGCCCACCCGGCCGTACAGACCCATAGTCACCACATCCAGAACCGTAGTGGGAAAGTCCCAGTCCACGCTGCCCCGCTGCGGGACGTACCCAACCCGTTGGCGTACCCGGTCATAGGTCCGGCCAAAAAACAGAATCGAGCCGGCCGCCCGGGGAATCAGGTTAAGAGCCGCCTTTATCAGCGTCGTCTTGCCCGCCCCATTAGGACCAACGATCCCCATCAGAACCCCGGGCGGCACATTTAAGTCCAGATCCCAAATAGCCGGTTTCCCGTCGTAAGCCACCGTCAGATCGTTGATCGCCAACGACGGCTCAAAGGTCAAATTTTCACTGTGTCCGGTCCGGGCCGAATGATCGGCCCCAGTCGAACCCCCGGTCCGATCCAGGTCAAGCACCCGTGACGTCATCATTTTCACATCCTCTGAATAAAGGTCTTGGTAATTTCATGGAAAAACTCACTTAAAAAGCGTCGCCGGCGGTGAAATATCCAGCCCGGCGGGCCATTCGGGAATAACAACATCCACCCCGGCATCCCGATAGGACTGAAGAATCGTGTACACATTTTCGGCGAGCATACCGACATAGGTACCACCAAACGTACCGGGAGCACCCATAGCATCAGAGTAAAGCTCACGAATGCCCAGACGAGCTTCCTCCCCCTCCGCCCGAATCGCCTCGATCACCGCCTGAATCGTACCAGGAGGAATACTGGACTCGATAAACAACACGGGAATGCGGTTGTCAATAACAAAATCAACCGTCTGCTGAATATCACCGACCCCCGCCTCATCTTCAGTACTGATCCCCTGAATCGCCGCCATGCGCCATCCAAAAGCCGCCCCAAAATACTGAAACGCGTCGTGAGACGTCACAATATAACGCTGCCCCTCGGGAACACTACGCATACCCTCGTTGGCCCAGGCGTAGAGCAACTCCAGCTGGACAGCGTAGGTCTCACCGTTGGCCCGGTACACTTCCGCCTGCTCCGGATCTATCTCGGCCAACAGCGTCGCAAGCCCCCGTACCGATAACTCCCAGTTACGCGGATCAAACCAGAAATGTGGATCATCACTGCCAAGTTTCGAAAGCGCCCGGTCGAATCCGCCGATGACAAACCCACCGCTTTTTACCGGCTCCGACAGCGCGTATACCACGACACCCCGTTCATGCAGAGCCCGAAACACCGTGTCAAACTGCCCCTCCAAATGGAGACCACTGTAAATAACAACATCAGCGTTATTCATCGCCCGCATATCCCGCTCAGTAGGCTTGTAGAGATGCGGATCTACCCCGGCGCCCATCAGCCCCGTGATCTCCACGTTTTCCGCCCCTTTAGAGAGAATCCTCAACAGATCAGACGCCTGCGTCGTAGTACCGACGGTACGCAACACCCCATCATCCGCCGAGTGCGACCCCTGTATCGAGGGTGACTCCTGCCCGCCCCCGGCAAACACAAAAGCCGAAGAGAGAACCAGCCCTGCCGCGAGTGCAACCCCCTTTGCCGCCCGCCGCCAATACCGATCGCTGTTCACCCGTCCTCTCATACCACCCTCCCGTTGTTTGACTAATCAAAGTCTGTTATTAATTTAATGGAAATCCCAACATATGTCAATCAAATTACCCAGATTGACGAAGATAACCCACTGGGGTATCTTCACCCCTGTGAGCATCACCACCGAGAACTACCTGAAAAAGATCTACGAGTTAACCGAGTCGACCAGAACCGACCTTGTCGGACTGGGCGACCTGGCCCAGGGACTCGGCGTGACACCGGGAACGGTAACAACCATGATGAAAAACCTGGCAGGAGCCGGACTGGTAGACTACCAGCCCCGAATCGGCGTAACCCTGACCAAACACGGCCTCCAGGAAAGCCTCGGAGTACTCCGCCGCCACCGCCTTCTTGAGCTCTTTCTCGTCGAGATACTTGACCTGGACTGGGCCGAAGTCCACGAAGAGGCAGAAGAGCTGGAACACGCCATCAGCGACCGCCTGCTCAACCGGATCGACGAAGTCCTCGGCCACCCCACCGTTGATCCCCACGGTGACCCCATTCCCAACGCCGCCGGCGATATCGTCTATGACCGGGGGCCCCTTCTATCAGAACTCAAACCGCCGGCGGAAATCCGAATTGACCAGGTAGAACACGAAGACGCCGAATTCCTCATCTATCTGAAAGAGACCGGACTGGTCCCCGGCGTGCAGGCCCATCTGCTTGACCGTAATCAGGTGGCCGGTACCATCACCGTCAAAACAGACAGCATCACCACCCTCAGCATCGCAACCGCCAGAAAAATCCGCGTCCGTCCCATTTAGTCCTGACAACATTCGCCGGATATCCTCCATACCCTTGACAAAAGCACGTATGAAAGACGTAAATATATGTTGTGGCAATAAGACTTGATAAAACAATTTCTTCTGAAATTACACAGTTAATTGATAAAATCCGGGAGACCGCGGCAAAAACATCGGCCGGCAAATACACCCAGACATTCCTGCACTTCCACCGGGTGGTTCTTGAAAACCTCGGCATACAGACCGACATCCTGGACACCCTCTGGACAACAGCCGGTTTGCCCGACAACTGGAACACCACCCGCGTAAACACCCGGCAGTACGATATATCACTCAAAAACTACCAGGACTTCTGGGACGTCCCACACCCAGTACTCGGACAGTCACTCCTGTGTACCTGCGACCAGTACCTTGCCAAAACCCGGTACTACGACCAGGACAAGAACCCACCCATCCTCCACCGGAAAGAGCAGCTCATCTCTCCCACAGACCCCCGCTACAGGATCTTCCAGCGCCTTACCCAACAAGAAGAAGACGCCGGCCTCCTGACCGACCTCCGAAAAGTCGGCAAACGCGAACCCTGGCTCGAACGCCTCCAGACCACCGGTTATCAGATCGTCGACCACAAGCTCGTTCGCCCTTAGCCGTCATGTAAACCTCATGAAAACCTCATGTAACCCTCACATCACCCGGATCAAAAACACACAAAAGGCGATCTGCGCCGCCCAGTTGAGAGACCCCACCAGCAAAGCCGACTTTCCCCCCTGCAGCAGCTCCCTGAAAGTGATGTTCATCCCTATCCCCGCCATAGCCACAATCAGAAGCACCTTGCTCAACCCGTTCAAAAACCCAACCAGCCCCGGATTCAGAATCGACAGAGAGTTCACAAAAGACAAAAGCAGAAACACCAGAATGTAGCCGGGAACCATCGGAACCCTTCCCCTCGGCGACACGCCATCCGGCGCGCGCCCGCCCGGCGCCCAACCGTTCTTCCGCACCGACAAAAACAGCACCAGCGGCGTAAGCAGCAAAATACGCCCCATCTTTACCAGAGTAGCCGTCCGGCCAATCCCCTCACCCAGAGAAAACCCCGCCGCCGTCACCTGCCCCACCGCCTGAAGGGTCGTACCAATGAGAACCCCCTTCTCCTGATCGGCAAAACCGCCCAGAAACAGCGCCACCGCCGGAATCAGAAAAATCCCCACCGTACCAAAGAGATTAACCGTCGCCACCGACACACCCACATATTCATCCCGCGTCTGAATCACACCCTGAGTAGCCGCAATCGCCGAACTCCCGCACACCGCATTCCCCGTCCCGATCAAAAGACTCATCCCCCGGTCAACCTTAA
>JBAYPC010000156.1:0-6690 GCA_041677905.1 Alkalispirochaeta sp.
AGACCCCGAGAATATCGTCAACCCCACCGTTGATGAAAATCCAGTTAAGAGGGTTGCTGCTCTCAGGGTCAAAGAAAGGATAGATAGTACCCGTACTGCGCAGATAGACCCCGTTTTCAGCGCCGAAATCAAACGCCTCGGCGCTGACGGCAATCTGGTCGATTGGACGCAGGTCCACACCTACGCCGCCGGTGTTCTCGATGATACCGCCCCGAACCGTTACCGGTCCCCAGGTACGTGCCAGCTGGGCACTGAACTTGAGGTCATCGGTCCTGACCTTTTCTTCTTCTACGATTCTGGTTGTTGTCCCGGACTGGGTGGTCACCGTTTCGGTCCGCCGCTCCGTTTCAGTGGGAACGGGAGTGCTTGTCACACCCAAGGCGTAGTACTTGTCTTTTTCTCCCGGTGTCAGACGGAGATCAAAGACGCTGCGGGCGCTGTTCTGCTGAATCAGGTAGTCGCTCTGAAACCCCACCTGTACCCCAAGACCGATGGTGGAGTCGATAAAATCTTCGGTCTTACCGGCAATACGGTCAACTCGATTGTAGATTTCATCGTCTGTCAGAAGCCGCCCCACCGTGCCCTCACCGTCTCGGACGAGGGTGGTTACTTCAGCGACGTTGTCGGCAGTAACCTGGACCGAAGCGAGAACAGAGCGGAGTTCCCGAAGGGTCTCCTCAATACCCTGGATGCTCCGAGTGAGCGTCTCGTCGTTGTCCCCCACCAACGAGTCAAGCCGGGCGGTAAGGCGGGCGGTGTTGTCCAGTATTTCCTGAATGGTCATCATCTGCCTGACCGAATCCTGGTTGACCCGACCGGTGAACTCCTGGGCGTTCTGCATGGTTGCCCGCAGGAGGAGAAGATTTTCATCTATCAGGGCACTTGAGGAGAGTGCCGTCCGGCGGACGATATCGACGATCTCATCCAGCGCTTCCAGGGTCCCTTCCTCTTCAAGGTACCGGTTCAGTTCGGCGACAAACGTTGCTGCTTCTCCTGCCAGCTCATTGGCGTTGACCATCACATCGGAAATGGCAGCCTCCTGCCGGACATTCCGGACCACGTCACCGTCTGAAAGAAGGGCGCCCCGGCCACTCCCGGGGTTGATGGAAACAGAGGACGAACCGAGCATACTTGAAGTCTGCTTGAAGACGATCGCGTCCTCGGCCAGTTCCACGTCTTTCCGAATCTCCAGAGTCAGCCGTGCCCGATTACCCTCCAGCTCAATCGCTTTCAGACGCCCTATCTTGACCCCCGCCAGGCTGACCGCCGAGTCCAGAACGAGCCCGCTTGCGTCTTCCATATAGGCGTGAACGGTGTAGGTGCCGCCGCCGGTTTTGATTCGTTCAGCCGTACGGAGGACGTACCAGGTAAACAGCACAGTGGTTACCGATACAAACAGTCCGATTTTCAAAAATCGACTCACCTTTTACACCTCTAACTCGTTAAACGAGTTTGAAATAAAACGCTGTAGTACGGGATGGTCCGACCGGACTACCTCCGACGGCGTTCCCTTTGCCTTGATCTGTCCATCGTAGAGAAACCCGATGTAATCGGAAATACGAAAAGTCGCCTGGATATCGTGGGTGATGAGAACACAGGTGATGGCGAACTCCCGGTTCACATTGATGATAAGGTCGTTAATACTCTCTGCCAGAACGGGATCGAGACCGGTGGTAGGTTCATCGAAGAGGAGAACCTCCGGCTGCATGGCCAGCGTTCGGGCCAGGCCGATCCGCTTACGCATCCCTCCGGAGAGTTCCGACGGAAAGACCTTCCCCACTTCCGGCAAACCAACCCACTCCAATTTCTCACTCACCGTCCGTTTTATGACGTCTTTGTCTTTAATGCCAAGAGACTCAATGAGGGGAAAGGCGATGTTCTGTTCCACCGTAAGAGAGTCGAAGAGAGCAGAATTTTGAAAAAGATAGGCAAACTTGTGACGAATCTGACGCTGTCGGTGTTTGGTGGCCCGGAATATGTCTTCACCGCGGTAGTAAACCGTACCGGCGTCGGGTTTCATGATCCCGATTACGTGTTTTATGAGTACACTTTTCCCGGAACCGCTCTGGCCGATAATGGAAGTTATCTTTTTTTCAGGGAAGGCTATATCAACACCGTCCAGGACGACGTTGGCGCCAAAGCGTTTTTTCAGTCCTTCAACCACTACAATCTCTTCCATATCCGCTCATCCAACACGATAAAACACTTTGAGCATGAGGTCTGCCATTATATAGTCGGCAACCAGAATTCCAACTGAAGATGTGACTACAGCGGTGGTTGCGGCCTGCCCCACTCCCTGGGCGCCCTGTTTGGTATTGAAGCCGTAAAACGAACAGATCGCCGCCATCATCAGTCCCATGACCGCAGCTTTTATCAACCCCGAAAAGACGTCGTCAGGATCAACCAACTGGAAGAGCTGATCCATAAAGCCCCCTGGGTCCACTCCCCGCAGGAAAACGGCCACAACGTAACTGCCGGCGAGACCGACCACGTTTGCCAACGCGGTAAGGACCGGAAACGCGAAGAAGCTGGCAAGAACTCTGGGCACCACCAGATAGTGAATTGGATCCACCGACATCGTCTTCATGGCGTCCAGCTGCTCGGTTACTTTCATCGTTCCGATCTCGGCGGTCATGGCCGAACCGTTCTTTGCAATGAGCATGAGTGCCGTAATCACCGGGGCCAGTTCCCGGGCCATGGTCAGACCAACGACGGCGCCCACCATGATCTCGGCCTGGAAATTCGCCATCAGATTGATAATCTGAAGGGTAAAAATCATGCCTATTGCCAGACTGGACAGGGCGATAATACCGATTGACTGGGACCCGATCCGCTCAAACTGCTCAAAAAACTGTTTGAACCGGTAGGGCCGGCGAAACATCGCCCTGATAAGGCGGATACAGAAGATGGAGAAACTGCCTACTGTTTCAAAAAACAGAATGGTCCGGTCGTAGAGGCGAGATACCAGAGGTATGTTCAACAATTTCCGCCCTTTTTCGTTGGCCACGGTCGCAATATACCACCCTCCCACATCAAAGCCTACTCCACAGAACTGAATCTTCCCTATGTTTGTTATTGAAGTGGGGCGAACCGACCGGCAAATATGTCAAAAAGCAACAGTCCCGGTCAGGACCCATTGTAAGTCGAAATTCCAGGGAGAAGGCAGGTTAAAGCGGTTTTTTGTCCACTGGGCTGAGAGCTCAGAGCCAATGCTGAGCGTGCGTCCGGGAGACGCTCCCGGGCCGACGGGACCGACAACGCCACTGCCCTCTTCGTTGAATTTCCCGATACCCCGGGGATAGAACTCACCGTAGAGGGTGACCGCATTTGTCCACATGGCCACCCGTCTAACCCCATTCCGGTCGACATATCCCGATGAGGGAGCGACCATGGTAGCGTCACTTTCACTCAGAGGATCACGGAGATTCGGGTCGATCTTGCTTTCCAGCAGTTCATTTAAGGGAACTGACCCGTCACCCTCCCAGGATCCCGTGATACCGTAGCGATAGCGTCCGGGAACGCCATATGAACTGTCCAGCCACAGGAGGGTATAGTCATTTCCGCCGTAATGGCCGATCGGTTTGTCGTAAAAGAGCTGGGTGGGTCCTTTACTGTGATGGGCCATAACAAAGCGCCGGGTGGTGATACTCGTCAGAGTGTGGTTGTGCACACCCATCCAGGGACTGGTGTAGACCCCTTCTACCGTCGTCTGCAGAAAACCACCGCCCATGGGAAAACGGGTATCAACCCCTGCCAGAGCGCTGAATGCGTTCGGTTCCTTTCCCAGGCTGGTTTCCGGTTCCAGGGGGCTGGTCCACTGGTCCGGCGCAAAGACACCGTAGAGAGATACTCCAGGAGCGACGGCAAAGTCGAACTCGTAGCTCCTGTGGGCATTTCCCACCCACTGGGAGTTTGTATAGAGGTTGTGGTAGTCGTATACCGGATTGAGGTGGCGCAGCTCCACCCGCTCTCGCCCAAAGATGATTCCCATGGTGTACGCCAGCCCCAGACGGTCCCAGAGGCGCACTTCAAATCGCTGGGCCAGGAGGTTTTTGTGTTCTGCACCGGAATCGTACGTGTAGACCGGGTCACCGCTGTCGTCGATATCCCACCCAACGACCTCCCGTCGCCGGTACTCCCGTTCACCGTCGACGAGAGTCCCGTCCAGACTGACCCACATCCAGGAGAACTTGAACCGATCCCAGAAGGTGGAAAACTGGAGGCTGTCGTACCAATCGGCGTAGTCAGAAATGTAGAGATTGCCGGTGCGCCCGTTTCCCCAGTCGATCTGATCCCGGCCGATAGAGGCGTTCCAGCGCTCCCCCCCGACTGAGATAAAAGCGCGGTGAGGAAACTGAATATCCAGCGCCTTGGGAACAACCGGCCAGTTGGTCCAGGGATCTTCTTCGGTGGTACTCAGTTCGAAATCGCCTTCGGCGTCGAAACCAAACTGACCTGAGCGCCTGTAGGTGGGATAGACGGCAAAATCGGGAACGTTCTTGATAAACGCCAGATCATAGGCGGCATAGCCGAAACGGCCCACCCAACCTTCTATAGGGAACCGGGCAAAGGGCCTACGGTCTTCCCATTTGTATTCCCAATACCGGTTGTCCCGGTCGGTGTGAATATAGCTTTCAACGGTGAACTCTGCGCCCGCGTCAAAGGCAAAACGCCCACCTTCTTCTTCGTAGAGAAGGCCGCCTGCCACAGACTGGCCGGAGATCCGGTCCCGGAGCCAGTTAAAGGTGCGGTGGCCGGCGGAGGACATACGGCCCGTGTTCAGCCGGTCCATGGCGAGGCGGATTTCCGCTTCGCTGAACGGCCCGGAACTGAAGGGCAGCGCAATACCCTGTTCGATGTAGAGCGTCCGCAGCGCTTCGTACTCGGCGGAACGGAGGGCGTACAGCTTCTGGGCATTTTGGACGTCCTCCGCCATAACCGGAAACGGTTGGGAAGCGAGTCCGAGCCCGAAAAAAACGACCGGAACAACAACGACGGCAAGAACCGACTGGAGATGCTTCATGACGCCTTACCGTACCACACCGCACCGACGGCGCCTATCCGTCGATTACCGACCAGGTGTTACAGTTCGTCCAGGTAGTTTTCCGACAGCCAGTCAAAGAGGCCGGTTGTACGGGATGTAAAGCTGTTTTCGATCCGGTCACGAAATAACCCAAATCCAGTAAACACTTTGGCCGCACCGATTCCATATACCAGGAGGTAGTCGTCGCCCCGGAGAACCCAGGCGTAGGTCACCATTCCTTCCGGTTTTACCACCCTGATCCGACGATACCGGATATCCCATTCGTTTTTACTGGAAAAGTAAAAGCCGTCGACGCCGGCGTGAGAAACCGACTCGTACCGATAAGTCTGCAGAACTTCCCCAAAGGGCGGAAGGTCCTGAAGCACCGGAATGGTAATGGAATCCGGAATGGACTCGACTTGAAGATCCGGAAGGCGGTCGAGATTCTGTTCATCCTTTACCCTATACGACTCTCGGAACAGATCGTGCCATACATCGCTCAACGGGTTGTAGTACTGCAAGTAGGAAAGTTCACCGACACCGAGTAAAGCGTTAAAGACCCGTACCAACCCTTCATCGGTGACCGGTCCGTCCACCAGAATGAGCCGCTCCGAAACGATGTTGACCCCTGTGGACCGGAGGCTGCGCACTGCATCCCCCACTCCTGGAAAGGACGGTGCAAGTTCAACATCCCGGGCATCTGTGTGGGACCGGGAGACGCTGCGTTCCGCCAGCAACTCTTTGAGGGAAGCCGACGAGAGATTCCCCAGGTACTGGTAGACTTGAGCCGATACTTCCGGAACAGGAACGACGGCCAAAAGGGCAAGGAGAAAAACGGGTACCAGATATCGCAATTCCCGGGTACGACGGGGGGTTCTTTGGTGTTCGATCATATCGGGTGGAATATACCATCGTGACGGCGGAAAAACTACGAATAGTGCTGCATGGGGCGAACGCAGCGGGCAGGCCCGGAATCCGTGCAGCCCTATAGTTGTTGACGAAAGCCATGTCGTATACAGTAATTGTCAGGTGACAATGCGTAGAAATTTTATTAAAATGCTTCTCGCCCTTGGCGATTACACGGTCATGGTGGGTGCCCTGATTGTAATGGTGCTCTTCCGGTACGGCCCTGAAGAATTTTCCGAACGGTTTTTCCAGCACATCTACCCGTTTCTGATAGTTTTCTTCCTGTGGATCATCTCTCTCTACATCCTAGAGATGTACAACATAAACGCACCCTTTAACCACCGGAAATTCGGTGTAGCCATGACTGCCAATGCGGCGATGGCCGTTACCTTTATCTACATCTTTCTGGATGTGGTGGATATTTCACCTCGCCGGAATCTTGCCATACTTATTGTGGCATTTGTTCCACTTTTTTACGGCTGGCGCTTTCTCTTTACCCGGGTCATTGACGCTATGGCCATTACCAAAGCTGTCGCCATCATCGGTTCCGACAAGTATGCCCTGGAACTGACCGCCGAAATTGAGCGTCACAAACGACAGGGTTTCCGGGTTGTGGCAATGGTCGGTGACAGCAATTCGGACGCGACCGGATATGGTACGCAGGGTCAGATTCAGATGTTTAAGACGGTTGCAGACCTGAAGGATCAGATTCCGACCCTCAAGATTGACATTATCATCGTCAGTGATAGTTGGTACGAGTC